>NZ_JBEXUG010000009.1:0-181579 GCF_040614315.1 Streptosporangium sp. NPDC006007
GCCTCCCGAGCGCTGATCGAACGTGATCAGCACCATCCAACTGGCAGCAGCGCTCTACACGTCAACCCGGTGATCGTTTCCGGTCACAGCACTAGACGCCACGGAGCGGTGACCCGTGCCAATCCGCCCCGAGAACCGCGGCCGGTACCCCGCAGACTGGAAAGCGATCAGCCTCCGTATCCGCACGGTCCGCGCGGCCGGCCGCTGCGAATGCCTCGGCGAATGCGGACGCGGCACTCACACCGGCCGCTGCCCCAACCTGAACGGGCAGCCCGTGTACGGCACCGGTTCCCGTGTCGTCCTGACCGTCGCGCACATCGACCACACGCCGGAGAACCGCGACCCCGCCAACCTCCGGGCCATGTGCCAAGGCTGCCACCTGCACTACGACCAGGACCACCACGCTCGCACCCGGGCCGAAGCCCGCTGTACCGCGCTCGAAGCCTTCGGACAGCTCATGTTCGAGGTGCAGAGAACTTGCCGGCCAAGCCCATGATCGTTCTCGCCGGGATTTTCTGTACCTCAACCACTCACACCCGGGTAGGCAGCGGCCGTCGCGGCCGATGCCATACTGCCGGACAGCAGAGGCGAGGGCGTGGATCAGCCCGGGGTTGTGGCGCCGGCGCCCAACTGCCGCTCGATCTCCGCGGCCGGGAACGGCGTCTGCTTGCTCTCGGTGAACAGACGGCGAAAGAAGGAGTCCAGGACGACGGTAGGGCGTGCGTGCCGGTCGATGATGGCCGTGATCCCGGGCGGGATGCCGCCAGGTCGCCGGCCTGCGATCCAGTCGTGCAGGAAGACTTCACGTTCCGTATCACCGCGCACGCCGTCGAGCAAGTGGTATTGGAGCAGGTGACTCGCGGTGTAGCAGTGGTCGTACGCGAGGTGGTCCGAGAGGAAGTTGGACTCGTCCGCCGAAAGGTCGAAACGGGAGCTCAGAGCAAGTCCGAAGTCAGCGAAGTAGAGCCGGCGGCCATCGGTCAGGATGTTGGCAAAATGAGCATCGAAGTGGACAAGTCCGCGAGAACTCATGAAGGCGGCCCCGCTCCTCAGAGCTTCCTCCACCCAGCGGAAGGGCGAGCCGTCCCCGCCTTCCGGCACGGCGGTTTTGCAGTGGTCGGCCAGCCATCCGGCGAGTGTGTGCGGCACGTGCTCCAGGAAGAGCACCAGGCTGCACGAGGACTGGCCGATGGCCTCCAGCCGGTCACGAACGGCGGGTGATCCCTCCCAGTGCGCGACGGCCCCCTCCAGTCCCCCGAACTCGTCGGTGAATCCTTCGGGAGGGGAGTCAGGCAGAACCCGCCAGTGGTACATCAGGGGGAATCCCGCATACTCGTCGCCGAGAACCCAGTTCGTGGTCATGGTGTGCACGGCAAGCTCCCGCCAGGCACCGAACCCGGCCGAGCCCACCCCGTACTGGTAGAACATCGGCAGTTCGAAGACGTTCGCCGTCGACCGCGCGTTCTCCGGGCGCAATTCGATGTCCGTCAAAGGGATCCGCTTGACGAAGACGCGCGTTCCGTTGATGTCCAGCTCTGCCGACCTGCCGCCGATGCCCGACCCGAGCGGGGTGGCGGCTGCCACGACCTCCCCGAGCCGGTGGTCGCTCAGCAAGGACAGTTGAGTGCTCACGGTCCCGTAACCAGCCAGGCGCGCGGCGCGCAGCGAATCCCGGTCCAGCATCGACGGCTCCTCGGTGCCCGAACCAGGGCTTCGGCGATCCCGGGTACGGCATCGACTTTACGCTGAAAAGGTCAGCCACTCTCATGAACGACCCTTTCTCGGAGCAAGACCAAGAACAGCCGGCGGAAGCGGGCAGGGTCGCGGATTCGCCGTCACAACCCGTTCCCACTCAAAACCGGAACCCCGGCGCCCGCACCCGTCGGCCCGGACACCCCGAGCGCCGGCATCCGTAAGGTAAGCGTGTCATTTTCCGAAAGCACTTCAGCGCCGGCAACAGTGCGAACAGCGCCTGCGGACTGCTTGTCCGCCCTTGGGCCCAGGCGCTCTCCTCGGCGGTCGGGGTGAAGGACACGTGCAGCACCCGCGCTGAGGTCAGGCGCTTGAACTGCGGGTAGGCGGTTCGCTCGATGACGTCGCGCGAGCCCTTTCCGGCGTACTTGGTCTGTCCCCCGGAAGGGTTTGGCGGGTGGAGTAACGACGCGGTGCACGCCTTTCGCGGCTCGCCGTGGCTTCGGGAGTACCGGGGCCTCGCCGGGGAGGCGGCCCGAAGGTGGACGGTGGCCGGGGACGTCGTGGGCCCGGCCAGAGAACGGCGACGGTGACGATCGCGGAGAACGTCAGCAGCACGCCCAGGAGAAGTTCGAGAAACAGGTTGACCGGCATGGGATCCCCTTCGTCCTCACTGTGGACACGTGGACACGTGGACACGAGGACGGAGGTCTTCCCGCACCCTCCCCCGCATGGGGAGGGCCGCCTCGCCGGGCTTCCCGTACTCCGGGTGCCGTGCTGACGGACGAGGTGTCAGACGGCGGGTACTCCCCTCCGCTGAATCCACTATCCGCCCGGCTCAGCCCTCCGGTCAACCGGGCGGGACCGGGACGAGCGGATCGCTCGCGAGGACGGGGGTGTTCACTCGGAACCGGGAGTGGCCTAACCTGGAAGGAGCGAGGGGAGTACTTCCCAAGAGCCGCTCCGGTCAGTACGGACGCCCCGAGGCGTCCCCGGACGGCCACCCGCGTAGCGTGGGTGAAGGAGACCTCGGACAGCCAAGCGCGTTCGAGGAGTTCTCATGCCCGTCGAGGCGAGTTCATTGGCGGCCGATCTCACGACGATCGCCTCACCCGGACTGTGGGCGATCACCGTTGCCGTCCTACTGTTCCTTCTGGTCCTGGACTTCGTGCTGACCCGCCACCCCCACAAGGTGCGGATGCGCGAGGCGGTGGGCTGGTCGGCCTTCTACCTGATGCTTCCGCTGGTCTTCGGCGTCTACCTGTGGGGGGTACACGGCTCCACCGTCTCGGTGGAGTTCTTCACCGGCTATGTGGTGGAGAAGTCACTCTCGGTGGACAACCTGTTCGTCTTCATGCTGCTACTGGCGGCTTTCGCGGTCCCGCCCGCGCTGGCTCAGCGGGTCCTGCTGTACGGCATCGTCGGCGCGCTGGCACTGCGCGCGGTCTTCATCGCGCTCGGGGCCGCCGCCCTGAAGAGCGGTACCTGGGCGTTCCTGCTGTTCGGTGCGGTGCTGATCGTCACCGCGGTGAAGGTCTTCCGGGACGCGATGGCCGGGCACGAGCAGCAGATGGACATCTCCTCCATGCGCGTGGTCCGCCTGATCCGGCGCTTCATGCCGGTCACCGACGACTATCGGGGCTCGCGCCTGGTCGTCCGGGAGGGCGGACGGCGCGCGCTGACCCCGCTGGCCCTGGCCGTCGTGGCGGTCTTCGCCACCGACATCGTCTTCGCGGTCGACTCGGTGCCCGCGGTGTACGGTGTGACCGAGGACCCGTTCCTCGTCTTCGCCACGAACGCCTTCGCCCTGCTGGGTCTGCGGGCGCTCTACTTCGTGCTCCAGGACGCGCTGGCGAAGCTGCGGCACCTGAACCACGGGCTCAGCGTCATCCTCGCCTTCATCGGGGTCAAGCTCGTTCTGCACTGGGCGCACGGTATCTGGACCTGGGTCCCGGAAATCCCCACGCCCGCGTCGCTGGCGGTCATCGTCGGCGTGCTGACCACCGTCACCCTTACCAGCCTCCTCGCAGCCCGAAGGGCTCCGGCCACCCCGCCGTCCGGGACCGCCGCCCCCGCGCCGGCGCGGCCGACGGAGCTCCGGCCGGAACCACCGCGAACGGCACGCCCCACCTCCCCCGAACACCGCCCATAGGCCGGCCCACCGCGACCGGCGGCATGCGCGACAATGTGCCTGCGTGGACGGGGTGCCGTCTGACAGGATTCTCACCGGCCAGGGCTGCCTCACGGGTCCACCGACGGCACCCTCGGGGGGCGCCTCTTCCGCTGCCGGGCTCTGGCAGGGCAGACCTTCGCCGGACCGGCGGAGATCGCCTACGCCCTCCGGGGGGAGAACCTCGCCGGGTGGATCGACGCCGTCCGCGCCGACGATCTTCCCGTGCTGCGCTCCTTCGCCGGCAGCCTGCACGACGACCGCGCCGCCATCACCGCGGGCCTGACCCGGGGATCTTCCGGAAGGAGCCGCGGCGGTGCCGTGCTGTTCCGTGAAGCCGTGGCGAGCCTCTGGTGCTGGTGCTCTCGCGCCCGGCGGTCAGGATGGCTGAACCTCGTCGAAGAGAGCGAGGGCTTCGGTGGGGTCCGGGCTCACGAGGCGTTCCAGCCCGGCCGTCGTGATCTTGGCCCACCTGCCGGCCCGTGCCCACATCTGTTCCTCGAAGGCGCGGACGGCCTCGTCCAGATCGCCAGGGCCGGGGGCGGCGGCGACGGACTCGGCGAGTTCGGCGCCTTCCAGCATCGCGAGGTTCGCGCCCACCCCCAGCGGGGGCATCAGGTGGGCGGCGTCGCCCAGTAGCGTCACTCCGGGGACATGGGCCCAGGTGTGGCACACGGGCAGGACGTAGAGGGGACGGTGGACGAAGGCGGTGCCGTGGCGGAGGAGGTCGAGAACGGGAGCGGCCCAGCCGTCGAACAGAGCCAGCAGGCTTGATCGCACGGCCTCGGCGTCGGCCAGGTCCAGACCCGCGTCCAGGCCCGCGCGCCGGTTCAGGCCCATGTGCCGGTCCAGGCCCATGTGCCGGTCCAGGTTCGTGTGCCGGTCCAGCGGCACGCGGAACTGGGCGTACACCTTGACGTGGCCGCCGCTGTTGCGCTGGGCGACGAGGGCGCGGTTCACACCGTACACAGCCATGGAACCGTCGCCGATCAGCCGGGCGAGGTCGGGATGGCGGGTGTCGACGTCGTCCAGGGAGGTCTCGACCAAGGTGACGCCGGTGTAGTGCGGCGTCGCGGGCGAGATCGCCGGGCGGACCCGGGACCAGGCGCCGTCCGCGCCGATCACGAGGTCGAACGTCTCCTGTCGCCCGTCCGCGAAACGGACCAGCACGCCGTCCCGGGTCCCCGGCACGACCTCCGTCACGCCCCGCCCCCACTGAACGTCGAGGGGGCCGAGGAGCAGGTCACGGAGTTGTCCCCGGTCGATCTCGGGATTGGCCCGCTCCCCCGGACGGGGCCGCCAGTCGCGGAGGACGGTCCCGTCCGCGTCCAGGATGCGCATGGCCTGCCCCTCGGGACGGGACAGCGCCCGGAACTCCGCCAGCAGCCCCGCCTTGCCCAGCGCGAGCTGTCCCATCCTTTCGTGCAGGTCAAGCGTGCCGCCCGGGGGACGGGCGTCGGGGGCGGGGTCGCGTTCGAGGACGGTGACGGGGTGACCGTGGCGGTGCAGGACGCGGGCGAAGGTGAGGCCGGCCGGGCCGCCTCCGATTACGGCGATACGGTGTCTCATGGCGATATACTGTATTTACCTATTACGATGTATCGCAACAGTACGATGTAACCATGACTGTGTGGGACCGGCCGGAGCCGCCGACTCGCCCCGTGCCACTCGACCGGGAGCGAATCGTCGCCGCCGCCATCGCGCTGGCCGACGGGGGCGGGCTGGAGGCGGTGTCGTTGCGCAAGGTCGCCGCCCGGCTGGACGCCGGCCCGATGCGGCTGTACGGATACATCTCCGCCAAGGAGGAGCTGTTCGACCTCATGGTGGACGAGGTCTACGCCGAGATCCTCCCCGAGGAGCAGCCCGGCGACTGGCGAGAGGTGTTGCGCATCCGAGCCCACCGCACCAGGCAGGCCACCCTCCGTCACGAATGGCTGGCCGACCTTCTCGGCGGCCGTCCGACCCTGGGCCCAAACGCCCTCGCCGTGACTGAGGCCACGCTGGCCGCCCTCGACGGCCTCGCCGACCTCGACACCGTCCTGCGTGCCGTGGAGACCGTCGGCGCCTACTTCACCGGCGCGATCAGGCGCGAGATCGCGAATCTGCGGGCCGAACGCGCCACGGGCCTGTCCAAGCGCGACTGGCAGCGCGCCTCCGGCCCGCATGTGAGGAGGATGCTGGCCACGGGCCGCTTCCCGGCGCTGGCCAAGGCCGTACACGACGGCGCGGAGATGGACGCCGAGGCGTCCTTCGCGACCGGCCTGGACTGGGTCCTCGACGCCGTGGCCGCCAAACTCGCCCGGCCGCCGGCGTGACGCTCAGGATTTCCAGGTGACATCCGTGGTACCCCATGACGCCGCCAGACACGGCCAGGGCGAGCAGGCCGTCCTTTGTCGAGGCGGCGACCCGTTCCACGGCCACGCTCACACTCGCCGGGGCGACCACGTCTTCGGCGGCTCGCCGGGCGCGTCGGTGCCTGTTCCGCTGGTCTCGCTCACGGTCCCCGTCTCCTTGCCCGGAGTGATTTGGTGATTGCCCGAGACCTACCACCAGGTAGGACCTGAGACGGGCCGAACCATTGGTTGACGGAGATCGTGGGGGCTCCAGGCGTTCGAGGTGGATCGCCTGGTGGGTGAGGCGCGGATGGTGATCTTCGTGTCCGGAAGTCCTACCGTGCTCCTGGGCGGGGTTGGCCGACCGGTCTTCTGGCGCCGAAGGTCACCATCCGCAGGCCGTACTCGATCGGGCCGTGGCGGTGTTCCGGCTCATCGGCTCCTACGTCGATGGCGCAGGTGGATACCGAGCAGAACGGTACTCAGCAGAGCCTGGATCGCCAGCGAGGCCGGCGTTACAGCCAGCAGCAGCGGCGCATTGCCGAGAGCCGCCAGGTCTATTCCCGCGATCGCCCACAGTACGGGACCGGTGGGAACCCCTCCGAAACCGAGGTCGATGACGGGCATCGCATGGTTGATCGCATCCCGCCGCGCCATGCGCAGGGCTCCCGCGGCGAGGCTGGGAGCCGTCGCCAAGCCGTACAGGCAACTCCAAGCAGGCATGAACCCTGCGATGGACAACAGGATGAGAGCCAGGCTGATCCAGAGGAACGCGAGAACAGCGGGCATCACAGCCCTCGTAGTGGACCATTTCATGGTGAACAGACGGGCTAGTTCAGGATGCTGAGCATCCCAGCGCGCCCCGGCGGCCGCCGCCGTCGCCGCGGTCAGGCCTCCGCAGAAGAGCACGACCGTGGCCAGGCTGGTCGTTCCTCCAGCGGAGCAGACGAGGACAGGCAGTGAGGTCAGGGCTGCCAGTACGACAAGCCGGCCCGGACGGCGACTCAGCATGCGCGCGTCCGACCGCACCATCGCCAGCCGACCGGTCGTCGGCCAGGCACGTGAGCGCAGCCGCTTAGACCGCCAGAACCGTTGCTCGGCGATCGACGTCAACACGGCAGGTTCGAGGTTGAAGGAAGAGGCGACCAGCGTACCCATGCGAGCTGAAACGTCTAAGAGCGCACGCGAAGGGAAGCGCGCCAACGCCTGCCACGCACGCCACGCCAGGAACGACGCGATCACCGGGGCTGAACACGCGATCAAAGGGAGGGGCGGACCGGGAAGGGCCGGACGCAGCAAGATGAGCGCCCCCACCACCACGGCCAAGAGGATCACGGTGAGCCGAAGCCAGTCGCGTCTGGTTTCGGCTGCTTGGACCAGTACCGCCGTCGAACCCGCGGTGATCGCGGAGGCGATGCCCAGGGACACGCCGGCAATCACATCCTGCGGCCTGCCGAACACGGCCGTGCCCAAGGAGCCCAGGACCAGTCCCGCGACCGTTAAGGATGCCAGGAGCACCAGGGCGTTACGGGTGAGTACCCAACGGCGGTTCAGTGGGGAGAGAACCAGCCACCGTACATCGGCGGGCGACGACACCACCGGCCCTGCCCATGCCAGGAGCATGAGAAGACCGGCCAGAAGGGCCAGAAGAAGTGCCAGGCCCAACGCGGGGCTGGCCATCCTGGCCCCGCTGAAGAGCCAGGAGGTGAATCGGACGAACTGCGGGACGCCGATCGCGGCGGCGAGCCCCACGGCGATCAGCCAGTAATACGCTCGCTGCCAGCCCGGCTCCCGAACCGGCCGGCGACGTCGGGTCAGCTGGGCAACCGTCATCACGCGCGCCCCCCTCCGTGGAGTGTGACCACACGCGCCCCCACGGACTCGGCAAGCCGCGCATCGTGTGTCGCCATCACAAGGGTGCCGCCGTTGCCGGCGTACCTCGTGAGCAGAGTGCCAAGGCTACGGCGGAAAGCCTGATCCAGCCCCTGCTCAGGTTCGTCAAGCAGGAGGAGACGGCTCGGCCTGGCCAACATCGCGGCCAGCGACAGCCGTTGCCGCTGGCCGGTCGAGAGCATCATCGGTGCGACGTCGGCTCGGTCGGACAGACCAAACATCTCGAGCAGCGTCTCCGATTCCAGGCACGAGCCCTCAATCGGCGCATGGATCTTTCTGACCAATTCCAGATGCTCACGGACCGTGAGCCACGGATACCACGCCTGTTCCTCCGTGACCAGACCGACATCACGCCAGAACGCCTCATCATCCCTCGGCGGGGCGCCAAAGACCAGAATCTCTCCCTCCACTATCTGTTGGAGACCGGCGAAGCAGCGCAGCAGGGTCGATTTTCCGACACCGTTCACACCCGTCAGCGCGACGATTTCCCCTGAATCCACCCTGAGATCAAAGTGGTCAAGTACCGTGTAAGCGCCCAAGGCAACGCACACACCTTTAGCTGTGACCGCCGGCAACCGGCCGTCATCAACTTCGGACCGTACTACTTGAGGAACCCTGGCCATTGAACTCCAATCTCCCGAAGGGTATAGACGCCCTCAGTCTAGGCTTAGGGTCACCAAGCCGGACTTGTGACTGTCATCCTGGGAGAAACAAGTAATCGCAGCGGATTTTCCCGTCGGCCCTGTGCGATCCACGATCGCCGTATCCCCCGGGAGAGCGCATCGACAGGATTGTGGAGTCGGCAGCCGGCCGTCATCCCGACCTGCCCGCCATACGATATCAAGACACCATGCTCACCTACGGTGAGACGGTTCGCGATGCGGACTGAGCCGCCGCTCCCGCAACAATCGTCATATCCTCCGGAAAGGCGGTGGTCGTGCGAGGCGAACGAACCCCGAACACCGCTGTCGCGCTTCTTGTTATGAGGACCGGTACGGTCTATGCCTGCCGCCCAGGTGACCGGCCCGTGATTCGGTGCGCTCAACCCGTCCGGCGAACAAATGTCGTCCTGTGTTTGGTCACGGAGCCTCAGAAGCCGATCGCAGGCTTCCCACTGCTTTCCATTGGAGTTTCGCTCGCCATGCCTGGCCAGGGTGCGCAGCCGCATAAGACGATTAGGAAAACGCTCCGTTCTGCGTTTTCCCGGCCTCCGATGACGCCTGTGCCACTCGACGATCGTTATCTCACCGGGCACAGATCGCGGGAACCGGCCAGGGACAGCTTGTCCATGCTCACGATGGCCACGCCCGTGTCCGGCATGCGCCCGGACTCGTCGACCGGCGGTGACCGGCTTTCAGCCGACTGCGCCGGCCGGAGGAATACGCCCACACCCAGCTCATGCCGAGGTCACCGGTAACCCATGGCGCGCCCCCGCCCGGCCTCTGTGGCGCCGCCGTCGCGGATCACACGTCCCAGGTGACCGGGAGGCTCTTCACCCCGTAGATGTCCGCGGTCTCCGGGCGCAGGCCGACCTCTTCAGCCGGTACGGCCAGGCGCAGAGTGGGGAAACGGTTGACCAGCGCGGGGAAGGCGACCCGCATCTCGACACGGGCCAGCTGCTGACCCAGGCACTGGTGGATGCCGTGGCCGAAGGCCAGGTGCCCGCCGTCCTGCCTGCGGAGGTCGAGCACGTGGGGGTCGGCGAAGCGCTCGGGGTCGCGGTTGGCGGTGTTGTACGACAGGATGACCGTCGTACCGGCCTCGATGGTCTGGCCGCCCAACTCGACGTCCTCCAGCGCCGTCCTCATGAACGTCTTGGCGACGCTCAGATACCGCAGCAGCTCCTCCACGGCCCGGTCGGCGAGCGCGGGATCGGCGCGCAGCGCGGCCGGCTGCGCCGGGTTGCGCAGTAGCGCGAAGGTGCCCAGCGCCAGCGTGTTCGCGGTGGTGTCGAACCCGGCCGCCAGCAGAAGCAGGCTGATCCCCCTCAGCTCCTCATCGGTCAGATCGCTGTCGATGAGGTCGCTGAGCACGTCGTCGGTGGGGTTCGCGCGCTTGGCGGCCACCAGCTCCGCGAGGTAGTGCTGGGTCGCGGTGTAGGCCGCTATCAGGTCCTCGTCGCTTGTCTCCCCGCTGAGGAACGACTCGATCCGCTCCTGGAAGGAGCCCCGGTCCTCGTACGGCACCCCCAGCAGCTCACAGATCATGATGGCGGGGATGGGCTTGGCGAACGCGGTCACCAGATCCACCGGCGGCCCGGTCTTCTCCATGGCGTCCAGGTGGTCGGCGGTGATCTGCTCGACGCGCTCGGTGAGCAGTCGCATCCGCCGTACGGTGAACTTGCCCACCAGCGGTTTCCGATAGCGCCCGTGCTGTGGCTCGTCCATGAGGAGGAACTCGCCGGGCGGCGCCGGAGGAATCTCCATACCGGTGACGTCGATGGACGGGTGGAGCATGAGCTCCTTGCGCGAGCTGAACCGCGAGTCGGCCAGGACCGACCTGACCAGGTCGTATCCGGTGATCAGCCAGCCGGGTTTTCCGCCGGGAAAGGTGTAGCGACTGATCGGGCCGTGCCGGCGGGCGTCGATCAGCTCTGCCGGCGGGTCGAAGGGGCAGCCGGGCTGACGCGCCGCCGGCAGCGTCGTGACGGTGTGGAGGGATTCTCCCATGACCATTCCTCTTATCAACTTGGGCTCTACTCGCGATATCACTTATTTGGCGCAGCTTGAAAGCCGCGTCGCGTTCGGAATTTCCGTCAACCACAGGAAGTACATTCAGGCGGGTAACCAGCGTTGATTAAGGTGATCACGCTGCGCGCGAATGCGATGTCGCGTCGCAATGAACTTGGCAGCGTGAGCGCATCGTTTCTCCCTGGCTCACGTGCGGCTTAGCGGGTGGGCTCGCGGTTGAACAGCTTCTTCGACCAGAGGTGGCCGCCGAGCGCGATGACGACGCACCAGCCGACCGCGATGGCGGCGTTGTTCCCGATCGGCGTGCCCATCAGCAGGCCGCGCAGGGTCTCGATGAGCGGCGTGAACGGCTGGTACTCGGCGAACCAGCGCAGCACGGTGGGCATCGAGTCGGTCGGGACGAATCCGCTGCCCAGGAACGGGAGCAGCATCAGCGGCATACCGACGTTGCTCGACGACTCGACGGTCTTGCTGGCCAGGCCGAACGCGACCGACAGCCAGATGAAGGCGAAGGCCATCATCACCAGGACACCGATGAGGGCGAGCCAGTCGCCGGGCCCCGCCGACGGCCGGAAGCCGACGAGCAGCGCGACGCCGATGACCGCCGCGATGCTGAGCATCGTCTGGATGAGGCTGCCGATGACGTGTCCGGTTAGGACGGACACGCGGGCGACGGCCATGGTGCGGAACCGGTCGACGATGCCCTCGGTCATGTCCATGGCGATCGAGATGGCGGTGCCCTGGACCGCGGCGGTGATCGTCATCAGGATGATCGCGGGGGTGACGTAGTTGACGTACTCCGCACGTCCGCCGGAGACGCCGCCGAGCCCGGCGCCGAGCGTGCCGCCGAAGACGTAGACGAACAGCAGCAGGAAGACGATCGGCATGCCGATGAGCGTCAGTGTCATGGACGGGTAGCGCACCATGCGCTTGAGGTTGCGGCGGAGCATCGTCGCCGAGTCGGTCAGGGCGTATGGCACAGTGCTCATCGTGCGGTCACCTTCTCCTTGTCGCCGGTGAGAGCGAGGAAGACATCATCGAGGTCGGGGGTGTGCACGCTCAGCGAGTCGACCTCGACCGCGTTCCGGTCGAGCCGGTCGAGCAGCGCCTTCAGCGACCTGAGGCCGCCGTCGTGCGGTACGCGCAGGGCGAGCGCGTCGCTGTCGCGAGACACCCGGCCCACGGCGCGCGCGGCGGATTCGAGGGCGCGCTCGTCGGCGAATCGCAGCAGGACGTGGCCGCCGGGAACGCGCCGCTTGAGTTCGTCCGCGGTGCCCTCGGCGACGATCTTCCCGTGGTCGAGCACCGCGACCCGGTCGGCGAGCTCGTCGGCCTCCTCCAGGTACTGGGTGGTGAGGAGGATGGTGACGCCATCCGCCACGAGCTCCCGCACGATCTGCCACATGGTGCGGCGGCTGCGCGGGTCCAGCCCGGTGGTCGGCTCGTCGAGGAAGATCACCTGCGGTGAGCCGACCAGCGTCATCGCGAGGTCGAGCCGCCGCCGCATCCCGCCGGAGTAGGTCATCGCCGTCTTCTTGGCCGCATCGACGAGATCGAACTGTTCGAGCAGCTGGGCGGCCCTGCGTCTGCCCGCTTTCCGGCCGAGGTGGTGCAGGTCCGCCATCAGGGTCAGGTTCTCCTGACCGGTCAGCAGGTTGTCGACCGCCGAGAACTGGCCGGTGACGCCGATCGCGGCACGCACCGCGTCCGGCTCGGCGGACAGGTCGTGACCCGCGATCCGCGCGCTGCCCCCGTCGGCGCGGATCAGGGTGGACAAGATCTTGACTGTGGTGGTCTTGCCGGCGCCGTTGGCGCCGAGCAACGAGAAAACGGTGCCACGCGGGACGTTCAGGTCGACGCCGTCGAGCACGACGTGGTCGCCGTACGACCGGCGCAGTCCGGTCGCCGTGATCGCAGATTGGGATGGCATGGTCATGAGAACCCCTTCGAGATCTGGTCAGGAACGGTGGACGGTGATGTCTCCGAACAATGTGCGCGCGCGGACTTCGACGGTCTGCTCGGACTTCTCCGGTGCTTCGCTGAGACCGTCCAGCGAGTTCTCCACCCGCCCGTGCGAGGTGTTCAGGTCGAGCCATGCGGCGGTGCCGGCGGCGACACCGATTTCGAGGTGGCCGGTCGAGGTGTGCAGCGTGACGGTGTCGCGCGTGATCTGGCCGACGCGAATGGCTCCGTTGGAGGTCTTGGCTTCCACCATGGCGTCGGCCCGGTCGACGGAGATGTCACCGTTGGCCGAGCGCACCTGCAGTTCGCCGGTGACGGTGCCGATGTCGGTGTTGCCGTTGGAGTTCTTGATGACGGCGGTGCCGCCGATCTCGCCGATGTGCACGCGCCCGGTGCCGGTGGAGACATCGGCGTTGCCCGCGACCGTTTCGACGGTGATGTCGCCACCAGAGGTGCCCAGTCGAAGTGGTCCGGTCCGGTCGAGGCGGAAATGCCCGACCGACGCCTTGAGCCGGCACTCCCCCAGCGTGCCGACGCCGCTCAGGTCCGCTACCGACAGGTCCGCGTGCACGTGCGAGCCGGTGGGAAGTTCGATCAGTACGTCGACCGACCTGGTCTTCTTGGAGAAGTCGAGTATGCGGGCCTTCGGCCCACGGACCGTCAACGTGCCGTTGGCGTACTCGACGCGCGTCTTCTGCGCGGCGTCCACGTCGGACTCATCGGACTCGTCGCTCGGCCGTATCTCGACGACGGTGTCGATCCGGTCGCTCGCGATGATCCGCACGTCACCGACGGAGAGCTCGATCGTGGCGGAAATCGGTTCAGGCGTGGCGAAAACAGGCATGGCTATCCCCTCAGAATGAGTCAGAAGAACATCTCCGCTGGTCGGAGATGTACGAAGAAAGTGGTTCTGGGTGTCGGCGCGGGCTAGCGAGCCCAGCCGGTGTAACGCTGCGTGCCGCGTTTGCCGCGCCGGTCGGAGTCGTGGTCGCGCTCCGGGGAACGCAGCGCGGTCGAGGCGGCCCGCACCAGCCAGGCGTTGAGCGAGCGCCCCTCCTTGCCCGCCGCCTCCTCGATCGCGGCCTTGAGCTGTTCCGGGAGACGGACGTTGATCCGTGCCACCGGGCCGTCCTCGAAGCTCGCCGCGGCGTCGTCAGCCGACACCGCGCCCAGATCCGGGCCGTCCTCAAGTGGCTGCTCCGCCTGCCGAACCGTCACGACGAAGCTCGGGTCACGCCCACGCAGGCGCACCTGGACCGAACCGGGAGCCAGGTCTCGGGTGATCTCGTCGGCAGCCGCCGACAACGCTTCGAGCAGGGTGAGCCGGATCGCCGACTCCATCGACACGGTCAGCCGCTCGATCAGCGCACTGGCGTCACCATCACCGGTCTCGACGGCGCTCAGCAACTCGCGACCGAGGGAGGCCACATACGGGGTCAGATCCATGGCATCACTATGGCACGCCGTGATGCCATCAGCAAGCCATGTTGGCTCAGATTGGCATCATTCTGGCTCAGGTGGATGTTCGGTCGATCGCGACACGACAGGCCTCCAGGGAGGATGAGTGCAGAAATCAGCGGTTGTGAAGTAGTGCCGTCCGGACGTCGAAGACCGCCGGCCTTTGTCCTCGGCGACTTTCCACGCCGGCTCCGCGTCCGTCCAGGCGCCTGATCGGATCGGATCGCGGCGGTCGGGTACGGCCGGGGTTCTTCCGGCAGGGTTGACATCGAAAGGAGGCCTCGTGATCTCAGCACTCAACCAGCTTGTCGATCTCGTCGAGGAGCACCTCGCCGAGGGACTCGACGTTCACGGGCTGGCCAGGGAGCTCGGCACGACCGAGTACCACCTGCGCCGGATGTTCTCGTCGTTGGCCGGCATGTCGCTGTCGGAGTATGTGCGCCGCCGCCGCATGACCGTCGCCGCCGCCGACGTCGTCCGGGGTGAGGACGATTTGCTGAGCATCGCCGTCCGGCATGGATACGCCTCGACCGAGGCGTTCGGACGCGCGTTCCGCGCGGTCCACGGCTCCGGCCCCGGTGACGTGCGCCGCGCCGGAGGTCCCCTGCGCACACAACCACAGCTCAGGTTCCGCCTGACCGTCGAAGGGAGAACCCCCATGGACACCCGCCTCGTCGACCGCCCCGCGTTCCGGCTGGTCGGACACTCAGCCCGGGTTCCGCTCATCCACCAGGGCATCAACCCACACATCCAGCAGCACATCACCGCACTGCCGCAGGAGGAGCATCACCGGCTGAAGGCCCTCGGCGACACCGAACCG
The DNA here is from genome assembly GCF_040614315.1 of Streptosporangium sp. NPDC006007. Taxonomy (NCBI): domain Bacteria; kingdom Bacillati; phylum Actinomycetota; class Actinomycetes; order Streptosporangiales; family Streptosporangiaceae; genus Streptosporangium; species Streptosporangium sp. NPDC006007. The sequence continues at coordinate 15,019 of NZ_JBEXUG010000009.1, forward strand.
GGGGGCCTGCTGCAGGTCTGCGACGATCTCGACCCCGACGGCACAGAGGGTAGCGAACTGACCTACCTGCACGGGGTCGCTGTCTCCCGGAACACGCCGGCCCCCGACGACCTTGACGCCGTCGAGGTACCGGCCGGCATGTGGGCGGTCTTCCGCACTGCCGGACCGCATCCGCAGGCCCTGCAGACGACCTGGGCCGCGACCGCGACCGAGTGGTTCCCCTCCAACCCTTGGCGTCTGCGGCCAGGTCCCTCGATCGTCGCGGTTGTCGAGCGCGCGGACGACTTCAGCACCGCGACATGCGAGCTGTGGCTACCCGTCGAACCGGCGTGACGGACCGCGGTCACGGAATCGACCCAGGCCGCCGTAACCCATTCGGCTGACGCTCTTTGAGCGCGGCGGCACAGTGGACAGGCCCGCAGCGCCCTCCCCATCGGCGTTGCGGGCCTGAACCATGTGAACGGTCAGCGGCTGGCCAACGGCATTCCACCGCGGGCCGGAAGGGGCGCCGCAGACGCTCAGACCGTGGCGAGGAAGTCCTTGATCTTCCCGGTGATCGCGGGGTAGTCCGGGGCGAACCAGATCATATGGCCATCGGCCCGGCTTTCCACCAGCTCGGCCCGGGGGATGGTCGCGGCGAGGGATTCGGCGTGGGTGAAGGGGACCGAGCGGTCGGTGCGGGTGGCGATGACCAGAGCCGGTTGGGTGACCTGCCTCGCGCAGTCCGGTACGGGCAGCATGTCATTGACGAAGCCCCCGCCTGAGCGCATGAGGGTGAACAGTGCGAGGAGTTCGGCCTGGTCGTGCTCGCTCAGGCCGGCCATGACCCGGCTGACGGGCCGGGTGGACAGGTCGCGCAGCAACAACCGCAACCCCGCCCGCGGCGCCGTGCGCGTCACCAGCCGCACAGCCGCCCAGGTCGCGGCTTCGACGCGGGCGTTGAACATCAGGCGACCGCCCAGGCGGGTGCGCCGGTCGCCGGGCCAGGGGGCGAAGCCGACCGCGCTTTGCAGGATCACCCTGCCCACCAGGTGCGGGTGGCGGGCGGCCATGGTCAGGGCGGTGCGCCCGCCCGCCGAGATGCCCACCACCGCGGCGACCCGCCCGATGCCCAGGTCGCGGCACAGCTGCGCGGTGACGTCGGCGAAGGCTGCGGGCGTGGTGGCGGTACTCAGGGGGGTTCGTCCGTATCCGGGGCGAGAAGGCGCGAGCACCTGGTGGCCCGAGGTGGTGAAGACCTCCTCCCCCAGGGCCAGCCCGGCCCGCATGTGACCACCGTGGAAGATCACGACCGTCTGAGGGCCGTCACCTTCCAGCCGGTACTCCACCGCGCCCGCCGCCAGGCGGGCGGTGATCGTCTCTCGCTCCAAAGCCGTCATGGACCGCAATGCTCGCACGCCCGCCGGTGAACGGCCTGGCGCGCACCCGGCTCGCGAAGTCCGTGCACGACGCCGGATGGTCGCGGTTCGCCGGCATGCTGGAGGACAAGGCCACCCGGTACGGACGACCTTCACCAGGATCGACCGGTGGTTCCCCTCCAGCAGGCTGTGCTCAGTCCGCGGGACCGTCGCCGAATCGATGCCGCTGAACGTCCGGGAGCGGGAGTGCCCGTGCGGCGCCGAACCACCTGGGCAGCCGGGCGAGCAGCTCCTGCTGATCGTCACCGGCCCACGCCACGTGGCCGTCCGGCCGCAGCAGCACCGCGGGCACGTCCAGTTCCTCGCTGACGTCGACGACGTGGTCGACCCGCTCTGCCCAGCCCGCCACCGAGAGCCGGCCGGTCTGGTCGAGCAGCAGCCCGCGACCACCGCGCATCAGCTCATACAGGCGCCCCCGCTTCAGCTCCACGTCCCGCATCCGCCGGCCGAGCAGGTCATGCCCCTCGCCGAAGTCGTAGCGCACCCCGATCGCAGTGATCTTCTCGATCAGGTACCGGTTCACCTCCTCGAAGTCCATCAGTTCCGCCAGCAGCCGGCGCACCGCCTGCGGCCCCGGCTCGGTGGACAGCAGCTCCATCTGCGCGCGGGTGTTGTCCAGCACGTCGGCGGCCACCGGGTGCCGTTCGGTGTGGTAGCTGTCCAGCAGCCCCTCCGGCGCCCAGCCGTTCACCTCGGCGGCCAGTTTCCAGCCGAGGTTGAACGCGTCCTGAACACCGAGGTTGAGCCCCTGCCCGCCCATCGGCGGGTGGATGTGTGCCGCGTCGCCGGCCAGCAGCACCCGGCCGGTCCGGTAGCGCTCGGCCAGCCGCGTGGCGTCGCCGAACCGGGACAGCCAACGCGGCGAGTGCACACCGAAGTCGGTACCCGCGGTCACCCGCAACTGCTGTTTGAACTCCTCCAGAGTCGGCGGGACCGTGCGGTTCCCGGCCACCCCTGCGGCGGGCACGACGACGCGGTACGCCCCGTTTTCGAGGGGTCCGGCGCCGAACCTCAGCTGGGTCTTGCGGACCTCCGCGACGATGGCGGCGAGCGTCGCCGGATCCTCGGTCAGCTCCATCTCGCCCAGCAGCGTGTCGACCCCGGAGGGCTCACCGGGAAAGCCGACGCCGAGCAGCCTGCGCACCGTGCTGCGGCCGCCGTCGCAGCCGACGAGGTAGCGCGAGCGCAACCGCGTGCCGTCGGCCAGTTCGGCGGTCACCCCGTGCTCGTCCTGGCTCAGCCCGACCAGTTCGCAGCCGCGCCGGATCTCGGCGCCGAGCCCGTCGGCGTGCTCGGCCAGCAGGCGCTCGGTGATGGTCTGCGGGATGCCGAGGACGTACGGATGCGCGGTGTCCAGCCGGTCGGGCCACGACTTGGTGATGCCGGCGAAGAAACCACCGACCGCGAACCGCCGGCCGAGCGCGAGGAACCGCTCCAGCAGACCGCGCTGGTCCATCACCTCGATGCTGCGCACGTGCAGGCCGAGCGCGCGGACATATCCGGCCGGCTCCGCCTCCTTCTCCAGCACGAGCGTGTGCACGCCGTGTAGCCGCAACTCACCGGCCAGCATCAAGCCGGTCGGCCCGCCGCCGGCAACGATCACGTCGATCATGAAACCCCCCATTCGACAAGGCTGCGTTTCGGCCGGCCGCTCCGCGCGGTCCGGCGGCGCGCGCACCCGCACCTCCACGCCGCGTGCCCGCAACCGCACCACCCACGGGTCGCCAAAAGCACATGCGCTTCGCGAACCCCTGACTTCCTCAGGTTCCGGCCTTGGCCGACGATTCTGCGGCACGACCCGGGTCTTGCCGCAAGCCCCCCGGCGCGCTATACGTTGAGAGTGGCAAGGAGTGGGTGACCTCCTTGCCTTTGCCTTTTTGTCGTCCGTTGTGGACGGCAAACTCTTCCCGAAGAGGTGACTTGCCGTACGGCGATGCCGCCGCCGGCCGGTATGGAGGCGCGGAAGCGTAGCGGCCCAGCACGTTGAGGTTCGCGTACTTGAGCGGGGAGAGCCGGGCGACGTTCTCTTCGGCGCGTCCTGCTCACGTGTTCCGGCGGGCAGCGGGCAGGCGACCGGCCGGTCTTGCCGGGCGGGCACGGCCTCATCGTGTTGATCCGCTTTGATCCGCTTGAAGCGGGCGATCGGATCGGAGTTCAGAAGCCTGGTGATATCCAAACCCGTGAAGCCGGCGCCGTGGGAATCCACGTAGCCGGTCTCCACGCCCGTTCCAGCGCTTCCTGGGGATCCAGGCCGATGCGGACGCCGGCAGCGATGAGCGCAGGCAGCCGGTGCGCGGTGCGGCGCCGCTTCGCGAAGGGCGTGTCCGTCCACAACGGACGATCAGGGAAAAGGGGAGTACCCACTCCTTTCCCCTCTCAACGTATAGCGCGCCGGGGGGCTTGCGGCAAGACCCGGGTCGTGCCGCAGAATCGTCGGCCGGGGCCGGAACCTGCGGAAACGAGGGATGCGAAGTGCGTGTGTTGTTGTCGACGCATGGGGTGCGAGGGGACGTCGAACCGCTGGCCGCACCACCCGCCGCGGGCGAGGCCGGGCCGGCCGTTCCCACCGGAGGTGACCGGCTGTGAACCACGCGGGATCGTCGAGCCGGGAAAGTGCCTTGTCCACCTCAGATCGGAGCCGATGACGTGAACCCTCTGACCACCAGCGCGTTTGACCTTCCCGACCACCTCACCCCCAAGGCCGACCCGACGCTGATCGCCGGCGACGAGCGGCACTTCGCGGCCATCGCGGAGAGCCTTGAGCAGTCGATCGCCGACCTGTCCGACCGCCTCGACGCCGAGCGCAAGGCGCCCGGCGGCATAGGCCGGCAGGCGATGGACCGGGACCTGGAGATCCACCGGCTGACCGCTCGCCTGCGCGCCCTGCGTCGTTTCGGTCTGGACCTGTGTCTCGGGCACATGGTCGGCGCGGACAGCCCCGAGCCCGTGTACGTCGGACGACTCGGCCTCACGGACAGCGCGGGCCGTCGGCTGCTGCTCGACTGGCGCTCCCCCGCGGCTGAGCCGTTCTTCGGAGCCACCCACGCCAACCCGATGGGGCTGGCAAGCCGCCGCAGGTATCGCTGGACCCGCGGCCGGATCAACGACTACTGGGACGAGGTGTTCACCGCGGACGGGTTCGAAGGGCACGCCGCGCTCGACGACCAGTCCGCCTTCATCGCCAGTCTGGGCGGCAACCGGTCGGCACGGATGCGAGACGTGCTCGGCACCATCCAGGCCGACCAGGACGCCATCATCCGCGCGGGATCCCGCGGCGCTCTCGTCGTCGACGGTGGTCCGGGGACGGGGAAGACCGTCGTCGCTCTGCACCGCTCCGCCTATCTCCTCTACTCCGACCCTCGCCTCGGTCACCGCCGGGGCGGCGTGCTGTTCGTCGGCCCGCACCAGCCCTACCTGGCCTACGTCGCCGACGTCCTCCCCAGCCTCGGAGAGGAGGGCGTGCAGACCTGCACCCTGCGGGATCTCGTCGCGGAGGGAGCCGCGGCAGCGATCGAGGCCGACCCGGACGTGGCTCTCCTGAAGTCGTCCGCGAACCTGGTGAAGGCGATCGAGGCGGCCGTCGGGTTCTACGAGAACCCGCCCGCCAAGGGGATGACGGTCACGACACACTGGTCCGACATCTGGCTGAGCGCCGACGATTGGGCCGAGGCGTTCGAAGCACCGGAACCCGGTACTCCGCACAACGAGGCGCGCGACCGGATCTGGGAGGAACTGCTCACGATCCTGGTGGACAAGCACGACGGCGACGCACCGGACGACCTGCTTCGGAGGTCGCTGCTGCGAAACAGGGAGCTGCTCACGACCTTCAACCGCGCGTGGCCGCTGCTCGAAGCGGCTGACCTCGTCGGAGACCTGTGGTCGGTACCCGCCTACCTGCGGAAGTGCGCTCCCTGGCTCGGCTCCGATGACGTTCAGGCGCTGCGGCGCGGGGACGCCCAGGCCTGGACGGTGTCCGACCTGCCGCTCCTGGACGCAGCACGGCAGCGGCTGGGCGACCCGGAGGCGTCGCGGCGTAAGCGTCGGCACAACGCCTCTGTCGCCGCCGAACGCGAGCACATGGCCAAGGTCGTCGACGCTCTGCTTGAGGCCGATGACGACGGTGAAGGTGTGGTGACGATGCTGCGCGGACAGGACATACAGGACGCCCTGGTCGACGAGACCGCACCGCCCGGCACCGAACCGGACCTGCTCGCCGGCCCGTTCGCGCACATCGTCGTGGACGAGGCTCAGGAACTGACCGACGCGGAGTGGCAGATGTTGCTGCTCCGCTGCCCGTCGCGGAGCTTCACCATCGTCGGGGACCGCGCCCAGGCCAGGCACGGGTTCACGGAGTCGTGGCGGGAACGGCTTGAGCGGATCGGGCTCGACCGGATCAACCTGGCCTCCCTCAGCATCAACTACCGGACGCCGGAAGAAATCATGGCGGAAGCCGAGCCGGTCATCCGGGCCGTGCTCCCGGACGCCAACGTGCCGGTCTCCATCCGCGGCGGCGACGTCCCCGTCGTGCACGGATCCGCTTCGGATCTGGGCTCGATCCTTGACACCTGGCTCGCCGCACATACCGACGGAATCGCCTGCGTCATCGGCGACCCCATGTTCCGGGCGACGTCCCGCGTCCGGTCACTGACGCCGGAACTGTCGAAGGGGCTCGAATTCGACCTGGTCATCCTTATCGACCCGGAGGCGTTCGGCAAGGGCATCGAAGGAGCGGTCGACCGCTATGTCGCGATGACCCGGGCGACCCAGCGACTCGTCATCCTCACGAGCCCCTGACCCTGACCAGGGTGAACGGCTCGGGGCTGCGCCGGAGCCAGGGCGGCCGAACCCAACGGCTGTGATGATCAACCAAGGGCGAACGATCAGCCGTCAGGCCGCGGTGTGTTTCCGGCGTATTCCGGCCGTACCTCTACCTGCGCAGACGTGGTATCCGAGCGGTCATTCCGGAGAAGGCGGACCGGGCGGCCGACCGCAGGAGGCCTTGACGTGGGGCGGTGCCGAGTGGGGCTCGACGAATACCCCGGAGGCAAAAGATAGGCTAGCCTAACTTTACCTTGTCGCCGGCGGGGTGCTCGCGAGGGAAAGGGCAGCCGAGACGATGATCGACCCCTTCCGCATCTTTCACGTGCGGGTGAGCGGACTGAGACGGCTCAGCCCCACATTCATGCGCGTGACCTTCAACGGTGACGATCTCGACCTGTTCGCCGACAACGGGCTGGACCAGCGGATAAAGATCATCTTGCCGCTGCCCGGGCACGGGCTGACCTCGCTGCCGACCGGCCCCGACTGGTACGCCCGCTGGCGCGAACTCCCCGACGAGCTGCGCAACTCCGTACGCACCTACACCGCCCGGGCGGTCCGGCCCCACCTGCGCGAGGTGGACGTCGACATCGTCATGCACGAGTTGCACGACGACGCCGGCCCCGCCGCCCGCTGGGCCTGCGACGCACGGCCCGGCGACGAGGTCGCGCTGTTCGGCCCCGACGCCCGGCACGACGGGGAACACGGAGGGGTGGAGTTCCGTCTGCCCTCCGAGAGCGGCCCCGTGCTGCTGGCCGGCGACGAGACCGCGGTGCCCGCGATCACCGCGATCCTGGAGCGCATTCCCCGCCACTGCTCGGGTGAGGCGCTGCTGGAGGTGCCGCACGAGGCCGACATCCTGGATGTCGACGCGCCGAGCGGGCTGGTCGTCACCTGGCTGCCGCGCGACGGCTCCGGCCACGGCAGCCGGCTGGTGCCCGCCGTACGGGCCGCCGCCGACCGGCTGCTGCCCTCCCCGTCCTCTCCCCAGCATGTCACGGACGTGGACGTCGACGTGGAGGAGCTGTGGGAGGTGCCGGAGGAAGAGGAGGATGAGAAGGGGGCGCGGGCGGCCCGCCCGGTGTACGCGTGGCTGGCCGGCGAGGCGGCCGTCATCAGGACGCTCCGCCGCCACCTGGTCGCCGAACGCGGGCTGGACCGGCGGTCGGTGGCGTTCATGGGCTACTGGCGGATGGGCCGTTCCGAGCAGTACTAGCGACGTCTTCCGCGTCCGTCGCCTCCTGGCCTCCCGTCCCCGCCGCCAAGGCGTCCGCGTCCGGTGGGCGAACCGGCCGCAGCCCTCGGCGGGACTGGTTCACGACCGCGAACTTAGACTAGCCTTACCTAAGTTTTTATCGGCTGCACGGAGGGGTGGTGGGCGTGTCAGGGCCGTCGGGACGGAACGTTCTGGGGCGCGCGGTCCGAGGGCAGCGGCGCGACGTCGCCCTCGGTTCCCTCCTGGGAGCCGGGCACCAGGCCGGAGAGGCGCTGGTGCCGGTCCTGATCGGCCTCGTTATCGACCAGGCCGTCGCCGAGTCCGACATGGGCGCGCTGCTGCGCTGGCTCGCGGTCCTCGCCGTGGTCTACGTGGGGCTGTCGTTCAGCTTCCGCTTCGGCGCCCGCGCCGGGGAGCGGGCCGCCGAGCAGGCCGGTCACGCACTGCGCCTGGAGCTGGTGCGCCGCGTGCTGGACCCCCGCGGCGGGGCCGAGAACGGCCGGCTGCCCGGCGCCCTGACCATCATCGCGACCGAGGACGCCAAGCGTGTCGGCGCCGTGAACATGGCGCTGATGTCGGGAATATCGGCGCTCGCGGGGCTCCTGGTCGGCGCGGTGGTGCTGCTGCGGACCTCGGTACCGCTCGGCCTGATGGTGCTGCTGGGAACGCCGGTGCTGCTCTGGCTCGGCCACCTGCTGAGTAAGCCGCTGGAGCAGCGCAGCGAGGCCGAGCAGGAGCGGGCGGCGCACGCGTCGGGCGTCGCCGCCGACCTGATAACCGGGCTGCGGGTGCTCAAGGGGATCGGCGCGGAGTCCGCGGCGGTCGCCCGCTATAGGCGCACCAGCCGCGAGTCCCTGACGGCCACGCTGCGCGCGGCGCGCGCGGAATCCTGGCAGAGCGGCATGGTCCTCGCCCTGACCGGCGGCTTCATCGCCGTCGTCGCGCTGGTCGGCGGCCGGCTCGCGGCCCAGGGCGACATCAGCCTGGGCCAGCTCGTCTCGGCGGTCGGCCTCGCACTGTTCCTGCTCGGACCACTGGAGGTGTTCTCCTGGGTGAACGCCGAGCTCGCCCAGAGCCGGGCGTCGGCGGCGCGTATCGCCAGGGTCCTGGCCGCGCCGCCGGCCGTGACGGGCGGCGGCAGGCCGCTGCCGCGACCGGTGCGGGGCGGGGTACGGCTGCGCGGCGTCAGCCATGGCGGGCTGCGCGAGGTCGATCTGGACCTCGCGCCCGGCGAGATGATCGGCGTGGCCGCGACGGACCCGGCGGACGCGGCGGCCCTGCTGCGTTGCCTGAGCCGGCAGGCCGACCCCGACACCGGGGTCGTCGAGCTGGACGGCGTGACGATGCGCGACCTGGACCCGGCCGACATCCGCATGGCGGTGCTGGTGGCCGAGCACGACACGGATCTGTTCGAGGGCACCCTGCACGACAACGTCGGCGCCGCCGCGCCCGGATCGGCCGATCCGGCGCGGGCGATGGCGGCGGCCGGGGCCGACGAGATCGCCCGGACACTGCCGGAGGGCGGCGACACGGCGGTGAGCGAGCGCGGCCGCTCGCTGTCCGGCGGGCAGCGCCAGCGCGTGGCCCTCGCCCGGGCCCTGGCCGCCGATCGGCCCGTGCTGGTGGTCCACGACCCGACCACCGCGGTCGACGCGGTCACCGAGGCCCGTATCGCCGCCGGCATCCGCGAGATCCGCCGGGACCGTACGACGATCCTGGTCACCACCAGCCCCGCGCTGCTCATGGTCGCCGACCGGGTGGTCCTGCTCGACGACGGCCGAGTCGTCGACGAGGCCCCGCACGCCGAACTGGTACGGCGCCACGCCCTCTACCGGACGGCGGTGTTGGCATGACCGGCGGCCCCGTCACCGGGAGGGCGGAGGCGATGACCACGGCGGACCACCAGGTGCCGGATCCGGCCGCGGGCGGCACGGCGGACGCGACGGACGCGACGGAGCGCCGGGAGGCGGACGCGCGGCGGACACCGGAGAAAGGCCGCGAGCTGCTGCCCGTCGCGGCCCCCGCCCGGACCCGCGCCGCCGTCCGCGAACTGCTGCGCCCCCATCGGGGACTGGCGCTCGGCGGGTTTACCGTGATGGTCGCGGCGACCGCCGTCGGACTGCTCACGCAGCCGCTGCTGGGACAGATCGTGGATCTGGTCGCCGACCGGCACCCGGCCGGGGCGCTCACGCTGCCGGCGGCGCTCCTGGTGCTCGTCGCGCTCACGCAGGGAGGCGCCACCGCGCTCGGGCTGTCGCTGATCTCACGGCTCGGCGAGACCGCGCTGGCGGAGCTGCGCGAACGGTTCATCGAGCGGGCCCTGCGGCTGCCCCTGGAGCAGGTGGAGAAGGCCGGCTCGGGTGATCTCACCGCCCGGGTCACCGGCGACGTGTCGCAGGTGTCGGAGGCGATGCGGACCGCCCTGCCCGAGCTGGCCCGCTCCCTGCTGGCCATCGTGCTGACCCTCGGGGCGCTGGCCCTGCTCGACTGGCGGTTCCTGCTCGCGGCACTGCTCGCGGTGCCGGTCCAGGCGCACACCGCGCGCTGGTACGTACGCAACGCCGTGCCGCTCTACGCCCGGCAGCGCATCGCCGCCGGAGCCCAGCAGCAGCAGCTGCTGGACACCATCGGCGGCGCCGCCACGGTGCGGGCGTTCCGGCTGGAGGCCGGGCACACCGAGCGGGTCACCCGGCGTTCCCGGGCGGCGGTGGAGCTGACGATGCGCGGGGTAGGGCTGGTGCTGCGGTTCTACAGCCGCCTGCACCTGGCCGAGTACACCGGCCTGGCGGCGGTGCTGGTGGTTGGATTCCTCCTGGTGCGCGGCGGAAGCGCGTCCATCGGCACCGCGACGGCGGCGGCCCTGTACTTCCACAGCCTGTTCGGGCCGGTCAACTCCGCGCTCGTGCTGCTGGACGACGCCCAGTCGGCCGGTGCGAGCCTCTCCCGGCTGGTCGGGGTCGCCGACCAGCCGGCGCAGGAGAAACCGGAACGACCGAGCGAGGAGCCGCGGGAACCCGCCGCGCCGCGGGGCGGGGCGGTGACGGTGACCGGCCTCGGTCACGCCTACGAACCCGGGCGGCCCGTGCTGCACGATGTGGACCTCACCCTGCGGCCCGGGGAACACGTGGCCCTGGTGGGCGCCAGCGGCGCGGGTAAGACCACGCTCGCCAAGCTCATCGCCGGCATCCACCGGCCGACCACCGGCTCGGTACGGCTGGCCGTCGCCGAGCGGCCCGGGATCGGCCGTTCGGTGGCGCTGGTCACCCAGGAGGTACACGTCTTCGCCGGGGCTCTCGCCGACGACCTGCGCCTGGCCAGGCCCGAGGCCACCGATGACGACCTGTGCGAGGCTCTCGGCCGCGTGAACGCGCTGACCTGGGCCGAGGCGCTGCCCGACGGCCTGCGGACGATCGTGGGGGAAGGCGGCCACCGCCTCACCGCCGCACAGGCCCAGCAGCTCGCCCTCGCCCGCCTGGTCCTGGCCGACCTGCCGATCGCCGTGCTCGACGAGGCGACGGCCGAGGCGGGCAGCACCGGGGCCCTCACTCTGGAGAAGGCCACCAAGCGCGCGATCGAGGGCCGCACCGCCCTGGTCGTCGCCCACCGCCTCACCCAGGCCGCGACCGCCGACCGCGTCGTCGTCATGGACGGCGGCCGGATCGTGGAGAGCGGCGGGCACGACGAGCTGCGCGCCGCCGGCGGACAGTACGCCGCCCTGTGGGGAGCATGGTCGGACATCCGTGCCACCGCCCGTCATCACCCCCCGCGCACGACGAATCCACCACCTGACGAAAACACAGAGGACCCCTGATGTTCCCCTTCCTGAAAGGCGGCCGGCTCGCCACCGCGATCGCCTCCGCGCTGCTGCTCTTCGGCGCCGCCGCCGGGTGCGGCTCCGGCTCCACCACCGCCGATCCCGCCACCACCGCGCCGAAGAGCGCCGCCTTCCCGGTGACGGTCGAGCACAAGTTCGGCAGCACCACCATCACGTCCGAACCCAAACGGATCGTCACGGTCGGCCTGACCGACCAGGACGCCGTGCTGGCCCTCGGCAAGGTCCCCGTCGGCACCACCGACTGGCTTGGCGGCTACGCCGGCGCCATCGGCCCCTGGGCCACCGGAAAGCTGGGCGGTGCCGCCGCGCCGACGATGCTGACCGACACCGGCACGGGCCCCCAGGTGGAAAAGATCGCCGCGCTCGCGCCGGACCTGATTCTCGCGCTGTACGCGGGCCTCACCAAGGAGCAGTACGAGACCCTGTCGAAGCTGGCACCGGTCGTGGCCCAGCCGAAGGAGTACATCGACTACGGCATCCCCTGGCAGCGGCAGACCGAGACCACCGCCAAGGCCCTGGGCAAGGAGGCCGAGGGCAAAAGGCTCGTCGAAGACGTCGAGGCCGCCTTCACGGCCGCGAAGAAGGAGCACCCGGAGTTCGCGGGGGCCGACGTCGTGGTCGCCGCGCCGTACGAGGGGTTCTTCGTCTACGGCAGTCAGGACTCGCGTTCGCGTACCCTCACCTCGCTTGGCTTCAAGCTGCCGGCCGATCTCGACAAGGTAATCGGCGATCGGTTCGGCGTCAGCATCAGCAAGGAACGCAGCGACCTGCTCGATCAGGACGCGATCGTGTGGACCGTGCCCGACGTCGCCAAGGACCCGGACACGCTTCACGGAGACGGCGTCTACAAGGACCTGAAGGTGGCCAGGCAGAGCCGTGAGGTCTTCATCGGTGAGAGCACCGACTACGGCAAGGCCTTCTCGTTCGTCACCGTGCTGAGCCTGCCGTACGTCCTGGAGCGCCTCGTCCCGCAGCTCTCGGCGGCGGTCGACGGCGACACCGCCACGAAGGTGGAGCAGCCGGGGTCCTGACCGGACGTGCCGCGTTGAAGGGGCCGGGCCGCGAAGCGATTCGCGGCCCGGCCCCTTCTTCAACGCGCGCGGTGACGGCTAAGACTCGATGAGGCTCTTGGGACGCATGTCGGTCCAGTTGGCCTCGATGTACTCCAGGCACTCCTGGCGGCCGCCGGGGCCGTGGACGACGGTCCAGCCGGCCGGGACCTCGGCGAAGTCGGGCCAGAGACTGTGCTGTCCCTCGCCGTTGACCAGGACGGAGTAGACGCCCTCGGGGTTGTCGAACGGGTTGCTCATGCCGGATTCTCCTCTGTTGTGTGTAGGGGGGCGGCCAGCGCTCGCGCGCGGTCCACCAGGGCTTCCAACACCCGGAACCAGGTCTCGGCCAGGTCGCCGACCGCCTCCTCGGTCAGCACCCCCGAGGCGAAGGACCAGGAGGCGACGAACTCCGGTCCTCCGGGCCGGTCCTCGGTCAGGCAGTTGACGGCCAGGGCGTGGGACATCGGCGTCTCCGGATCGTCGCCCGCCTCCGCGGCCTCCGCCTCGGCCGCCCACGACCAGTCGGTCGCCTCCGGGACGCCGAAGCGGCCCAGGTAGTTGAACTGGATCCGCGGCTCCGGAAGGCGGGCCAGTTCCGGCCCGGTCACCGGATTCAGGTACCGCAGCAGACCGTGGCCGATGCCCGCCGCCGGCAGGGAGGCCAGATGCTCCCTGATCCGGGCCAGCGCCTCGTCGAGCGCGGGCCCGCCGGCGAGCGCGTCGGCCAGGTCCACGGCGCCCGGGTCCAGGCGGACCGGGACAACGCTGGTGAACCAGCCGACCGTGCGCGACAGGTCCGCGTCGCCCGCCAGCTCCCCATTGCGGCCGTGACCCTCCAGGTCCGCCAGCACCGAGGTGCCGGGGCTCGGCCCGTCCGTCCGGCGACGCCGCCAGTCGGCGACGGCCAGCGCCAGTGCGGTCAGCAGCACGTCGTTGACGGTCGCTCCGAAGGCGGCCGGCACCCGCCCCAGCAGCGGCGCCGTACGGTCGGCGGGCAGGGTGAGGGACAGTTGCCGCGAGGTGGCGGCCACATCCCGCTCCGGGTCGAGGGCCCGCGCCAGAGGGAGCGGGTCGCCGCCCTCCAGGATCGAGGTCCACAGTGGCAACTCGTCCTCGCGGGCCGGGTCCTTGGCGCGCTCGCCGAGCAGGTGCGACCAGCGGCGGAACGACAGGCCGACCGGCGCCGGCGTCACGGTCCTGCCGGCGGCGACGTCCTGCCAGGCGGCGGCGAGGTCGGGCAGCAGGACGCGCCAGGACACGCCGTCCACCGCCAGGTGATGGATCAGCAGCAGCAGCCGTCCGGGCCGGTCCCCGCCCGCGTCGAACCAGACCGCCCGCAGCATGTCTCCCGTGTCCGGGTCGAGGCGGGCTCGGGCCGCGCGGGCGTGATCGGCGATGACCTCACGGAGCGCCGTCTCGCCGGTCGCGGCCGTGTCGACCCGGACGAGCCGGGACGCCACGTCCACCGTGCCCGGGACGGGCACCCGCAGCGACCACTGCCCGGCGCTGTCTCCCCGGGTCCGCTCCAGGCGGGCCCGCAACATGTCGTGGCGGTCCACGACGGCCTGGAGCACGGACCTGAGCCCGGCCTCGTCCATGGTCGCGGGGGTCTGCAGCAGCGCTGCCTGGTGGTAGCCCCGGATCGGGCCGCCGCGCTCGCGCAGGGCGTGCATGATCGGAGTCAGCGGGACCGTGCCGGTGCCGTCGCCGGCTACCGGGTTCCCGGCGTCCGGGCCCGGTGTGCCGGCGACGGCGGCAAGGGCCGCGACCGTGCGGTGCCGGAAGATCTGACGCGGCGTGATCCTCAGGCCCGCCGCGCGGATCCGGCTCACCACCCGCATCGCGACGATGCTGTCACCGCCGAGGGCGAAGAAGTCGTCGTCGGCACCGATCCCGGGCAGGCCGAGCACCTCGGCGAAGATCGCGCCGAGGGCGCGCTCGACGTCGCCGGTGGGCGCGCGCCCACCGGCGGCGGACGCGAAGTCCGGCGCCGGCAACGCCTTGCGGTCGAGCTTGCCGTTGGGCAGCAGCGGCAGCTCGTCCAGGATCACCACCGCCGCCGGGACCATGTAGTCGGGCAGGGCGGCGGCGGCGAGGGCGCGCAGGGCGGCCGGGGCCGGGGGCTCCGCGCCCTCGGCCGGAACCACGTAGGCGACCAGTTGCCTGACCCGGGGCCGGTCCTCGCGGGCGACGACCACGACCTGGGCGACGGCCCCGTGCCGGTCCAGCACGGCCTCGACCTCGGCCGGTTCGACGCGGAACCCGCGGATCTTGACCTGGTCGTCGGCGCGTCCGCCGTACTCCAGCCGCCCGTCGGCGTCCCAGCGGGCCAGGTCGCCGGTGCGGTACATCCGGGCGCCGGCCTCACCGAACAGGTGCCCGTGCGGGTCGGCGACGAACCGCTCGGCGGTCAGGTCCGGGCGGCCGAGGTAGCCGCGGGCCAGGCCCGCGCCGGCGAGGTACAGCTCCCCGGTGACGCCCGGGGGGACAGGCCTCAGGCCGGTGTCGAGCACGTAGGCGCGGGTGTCGCCGACCGGGCGGCCGACCAGTGGGGAGTCGCTGTCCCGGACCCGGGCGACCAGGGCGTCCACGGTGGCCTCGGTGGGACCGTAGAGGTTGAACGCCTCGGTGGAACGCAGGCCGGCCAGGCGGCTCCAGAGCAGGTCCGGCACCGCCTCACCGCCGACGCCGACCACGGCGAGCGGGCACTCGCCGTCCTCGACCAGGCCGATGTCGGCCATCTGCGCGAAGAACGAGGGTGTGACCTCGATGAAGTCCAGCCTCTGCTCGCGGATGACCGCGGCCAGCAGTTCGGGGTCGCGGCGCGTCTCGTCGTCCACGATGTGCAGCGCGTGCCCGTCCAGCAGCCACAGCTGCGGCTGCCATGAGGCGTCGAAGGAGAACGACCAGGCGTGGCCGACGCGCAGGTGGCGGCGGCCGGTGGCGCGTTTGGCCGGGTCGTGGAGCGTGCGGCGGTGGCTGTGGAAGAGGTTGACGACACCGCGGTGGCAGACCACCACGCCCTTGGGCCGTCCCGTGGAGCCGGAGGTGTAGATGACGTAGGCCGGGTGCCGCGGGTCCGGGGCGGTGGTGAGGTCGTTCCCGGGCTGGACGGCCAGCCGTTCGGCGGTCTCGGGCGTGCCGAGCCGCAGCAGCGGCACGCCGCCGCCGGCCAGGGCGGCGGCGGGCTCCGCGCCGGTCAGGACCAGCCGGGGCCGGGCGTCGCCGAGCATGCCGAGCACCCGCTCGGCGGGCAGGTCCGCGTCGATGGGCAGGTAGGCGGCGCCCGACTTCAGCACGGCGAGGATCGCGAGCATGAAGTCCGCCGAGCGCGGCAGCGACAGGGCGACGATCCGCTCCGGTCCCGCGCCGTGCTCGGCGAGCAGGCGCGCGAGCCGGTTGGCCCGCTCGTTGAGCTCGGCGAAGGTCCAGCTGACCGTGCCCGAGACGACCGCGACGGCGTCCGGGGTGGCGGCGGCCTGGGCCTCGAAGAGCTCCGGGACGGTGGCGGGCGAACCGGGGACGGCGGGCAGGGCGGTGTCGTTCCAGCTCTCCAGGATGGTGCGGCGGCCGGCGGGACCGAGGATGTCGACCCGGCCGAGGGGTTGTCCGGCGTCGGCCGTCATCGCCTCGAAGAGCCGGACCATCGAGTCGGCCATCCGCCTGGCCGCCGCGCGGTCGAACAGGTCGGGCCGGTACTCGGCGGTCAGGACGAGGGTGCCGGCGGGCTCGACCGCCCAGGTGAACGGGTAGTGGGTCGAGTCCTGGTGGTCGCGTACGGCGGTGCGCAGGCCGTCGCCGGCCCCGAGGCCGGGCCCCCCGGCGTCGGGGTAGGACTCGAACACGACGAGTGTGTCGAAGAGCTCTCCCAGCCCGGCCCGGCGCTGGATGTCGGCCAAGCCGTGGTGCTGGTGGGCGATAAGCCGGGACTGCTCGTCCTGGAGGCGGCGGAGGAACGCCGACAGGGGCTCGCCGTCGCGGACGCGGACGCGGACCGGGACCGTGTTGATGAACAGGCCGATCATCGACTCGACGCCGTTCAGCTCCGGGGGTCGCCCGGAGACGGTCGCGCCGAAGACCACGTCGTCGCGGCCGGTGAGCCGGGACAGCAGGATGCCCCAGGCCCCCTGGACCAGGGTGTTGACGGTCAGGCCGTGGGAGCGGGCGAGGGCCGTCAGGGCCTCGGTCAGCTCCCGGGTCAGGTGCGTGGTGTGCGTCTCGGGTACGACCGGTACCCGGTTCGGGTCGGCGGCCACCAGGTGGGTGGGCCCGTCCAGGCCGTCCAGGGCCTCGGCCCAGGCGGCCGCGGAGGTTTCGGCGTCCTGCCGCGCGAGCCAGGCGAGGTGGTCGCGGTACGGGATCGGGGCCGGCAGTCCGGAGGGGTCCGCCCCGCGGGCGTACAGCTCGGACAGCTCGCCCATCAGCAGCGGCAGCGACCAGCCGTCCAGCAGCAGGTGCTGGTGCGACAGCGCCAGACGGTGGCGGCCGGGCTCCAGGCGGACCAGCATCAGCCGCAGCAGGGGCGGCTCGGCCGGTGTGAAACGGCGTCGCTCCTGGGCGAGGTAGGAGGTCCACCGGGCTTCCCGGGCCGCCTCGTCCAGCTCCGAGAGGTCCACCTGACGCCAGGGCAGGGCGACCGTGCGCGGTATGACGGCCACCGGACGGCCGGAGGACAGATAGTGGAAGCCGGCGCGGAGGTTGTCGTGCCGGTCGAGCAGGGACTGCCCGGCCTCGCGCAGCCGGGCGGCGTCCAGCGGGCCGTCGATGTCGTAGGACACCTGGACCGTGTAGACGTCCGGCGCGTCGTCGCCGGAATCGAAGGAGGCGTGGAACAACAGGCCCGCCTGGAGCGACGTCAGCGGCAGGATCTCGGCGGCGCCCACGGCGGGCGGTTCGGCGCGCTCGTCCTCGGTGAGCGTGATGAGCGCGGTGGAGGAGGCTTCGCCGTCCGTGGCGTCCGGCACATCGGCGACGGCGGCCAGCGCGGCGACCGTCTTGTGCCGGAAGACGTCCCGGGGACTGATCACCAGACCGGCCGCCCGGGCCCGGCTGACCAACTGCATGGCGACGATGCTGTCGCCGCCGAGAGTGAAGAAGTCGTCCTCGGCGCCGACGCGCCCGAGGCCCAGGGCGGCGGCGAACAGCTCGCACAGCAGCTCCTCGCGCGGGGTGCGCGGGAGGGTGCCGGTCACCTCGGCGGCGAAGTCGGCCGCGGGCAGGGCGCCGCGGTCGAGCTTGCCGTTCGGGGTGACCGGAAGGGCGTCCAGGACGACGAAGGCCGCCGGGACCATGTACTCGGGCAGCGCGGCGGCGACGTGGCCGCGCAGGGCCGCCACGCCGGGGGCCGCCCGGCCGGGCGCCGGGACGACGTAGGCGACCAGCCGCCGCTCACGGGCGACCACCGTGGCGTGCGCCACCGCCTCGTGGCGGGACAGCACCTCCTCGATCTCCCCGGGCTCGATCCGGAAGCCCCGGATCTTGACCTGGTCGTCGGCCCGGCCGAGGAACTCCAGCGCCCCGTCGCGGTCCCACCGCGCCAGGTCACCGGTGCGGTACATGCGTGTGCCGGGCGCGCCGTACGGGTCGGCGACGAACCGTTCGGCGGTCAGCCCGGGACGGTCCAGGTATCCACGGGCGAGCTGGACGCCCGCCAGGTACAGCTCCCCGGCCACGCCCGGCGGCACCGGGCGCAGCGCGGCGTCCAGCACATACGTCCTGGTGTTCCACACCGGCCGTCCGATCGGGACGCTCACGGCTCCGGGCGGTATCCGGACGGCGGTCACGTCGACGGACGCCTCGGTCGGGCCGTACAGGTTGTGCAGCTCCGCGGAGAGCACGGAGTGGAGGCGGGAGGCGAGGTCGGCGGGCAGGGCCTCACCGCTGCACATGACCCGGCGCAGCCCCGGGCACCGCGCGGCGCCCGGCTCCTCCAGGAAGGCCCGCAGCATCGACGGCACGAAGTGCGCCGTGGTGACCCGCTCGTCGCGGATCAGCCCGGCCAGGTACGCCGGGTCCTTGTGGCCCTCAGGCCTGGCCACCACCAGCGTCGCCCCGGTGATCAGCGGCCAGAAGAACTCCCACACCGACACGTCGAAGCTGGACGGCGTCTTCTGCAGCACCCGGTCCTCGCCGGTCAGGCCGTAGGCGTCCTGCATCCACAGCAGGCGGTTGACGATGCCCTCGTGCGGCACCACCACGCCCTTCGGCCGGCCGGTGGATCCGGAGGTGTAGATCACATACGCCGGGTGCCGCGGGTCGTAGGACCCGGGCAGCTCTCCCGGCGGGCCGTCCGGCAGCCCGTCGCGCAGCACGCAGAGCGGGCGGGCGTCCCGCAGCGTGAACGCGACGCGCTCCCGCGGGTGGTCCGCGTCCAGCGGCAGGTACGCCGCGCCCGCCCGGTGCACCGCCAGCAGTGCGACCACCAGCTCGACGGAGCGCGGCAGCGCCACCGCCACCGTGTGCCCGGGACCGGCCCCCATGCCGGCCAGCGCCCGCGCCGCGCGCTCGGCGCGGGCGTCCAGCTCCGCGTACGTCAGGCGCTCGTCATCGAAGACCAGGGCGAGCGCGTCCGGCGTCCGCGCCGCCTGGGCGCGGAACAGCTCCGGCAGGGTGGTCGCCTCCACCGCTCGCGCGGTGTCGTTCCACTCATCGACGACCAGCCGGTGTTCCCGCTCGTCCAGCACCTCCAGGTGGCGCACCTGGAGGCCGGGATCGGCCACCACCTGCTCCAGCAACCGCACCAGCCGCCGGGCGACCTGCTCGACCGTGTCGTGGTCGAACAGGTCGGCGCTGTATTCGATCCAGCCCTGGATGCCGTTGCCGTCGCCCTGTTCGACGAAGTCGAAGCTCAGGTCGAACTTGGCGGTCTCCTGGCCGAGCGGTTCGGGCCGCGCGGTCAGCCCCGGGAAGGCGGGGAGGGCGCCCTGGTCGGCAAGGTAGACGACCATCACCTGGAACAGCGGGTGCCTGGCCAGTGAACGGGCCGGGTTGATCGCCTCCACCAGCCGCTCGAACGGCAGGTCCTGGTGCTCGTAGGCGGCCAGGTCCGCCTCGCGCACCCGCTCCAGCAGTTCACCGAAGGTCGGCGCGCCGGACAGGTCGGCGCGCAGCACCAGGGAGTTGACGAAGAACCCGACCAGGTCCTCCAGTCTCTCGTCGGTACGGCCGGAGATCGGCGCGCCGAGCGGGATGTCCTCACCCGCTCCCAGCCTGTGCAGCAGCGTGGCCACGGCCGCCTGCGCCACCATGAACATGCTGACGCCGTGAGCGCGGGCGAGCCGGCGCAGGCCGCTCTCCAGTTCGGGGCCGAGCGACAGGCCGACCGCCCCGCCGCGGTGGCTGCTCTCCCGGGGCCGGGGCCGGTCCGCCGGGAGCGTCAGCTCCTCGGGCAGCCCCGCCAGGGTCCGCCGCCAGAAGGCGAGCTGGCGCGCCTGCTGGCTGTCCGGGTCGTCGCCGTCTCCGAGCACGTCGCGGTGCCAGAGGGCGTAGTCGGCGTACTGGAGCGGCAGCGGCTCCCACCGCGGTGCCCGGCCCTCGCGGCGGGCCTGGTAGGCGGTGGTGAGGTCGCGCAGCAGGGGCCGGTCCGACCACTCGTCACCGGCGATGTGGTGGACCACCAGCAGCAGTACGTGCTCCTGCGGCGCCACCTGGAAGACCCGGGCTCGCAGCGGCGGTTCGCGGTCGAGTTCGAAGCCGTGGCCGGCCGCCTCGGCCAGCCGCCCGGAGAGCTCGTCCTCGGTGACCCGTTCGGTGCGGGTGACGACGCGGACCCGGTCCGGGTCGAGGACGAGCTGGTGGGGGTGGCCGTCCCGCTCGGGGAAGACCGTGCGCAGGCTCTCGTGCCGGACCACCAGGTCCCGCACGGCGGCGTCCAGGGCGTCCGGGTCCAGCGGGCCCGACAACCGCCAGGCCATCGGGATGTTGTAGGTGGCGCTCGGGCCCTCCAGCCGGTACAGCACCCACAGCCGCCGCTGGGCGAAGGAGAGCGGCGGGTACTCCGCCCGGACCGCCGGGGCGAGGGCGGGCCTGCCGCCCCGTCCCTCCCGCAGCCGCTCGGCGAGCCGGGCCACCGTGGGGGCCTCGAAGACCGCGCGGAGGGTGATCTCGGCGCCCAGCGCCGTGCGGACACGGCTGACCAGCCGCATCGCCAGCAGGGAGTGGCCGCCGAGGGCGAAGAAGTCGTCGTCGACACCCACCCGTTCCGCTCCCAGCACGGCGGCGAACAGCTCGCGCAGGATCTCTTCACGGGCGTTGCGGGGACGGCGCCCGGACGTGACGGCCGCCGGGTCGGGGGCGGGCAGCGCGCGACGGTCCAGCTTGCCGCTGACCGACCTCGGCAGGGCGGGGAGCCACACGAAGGCCGTCGGGACCATGTGCTCGGGCAGCGCGGAGGCGGCGTGTGCCCGCAGCTCGGCGGGGTCCGTGCCACGGCCGGGCGGGGCGGCCGTGCCGGATCCGGACGGGAGGGGCGGGCCCTGGCCGGACACGGGGACCAGGTAGGCCACGAGGCGGCGCACGCCGGGAGTGTCCTCGCGGATCGCCACGGCGGCCTGTGCCACGCCGGGGTGAGCGCGCAGCACCGCCTCGATCTCGCCGAGCTCGATGCGGAAGCCGCGCAGTTTCACCTGGTCGTCGGCCCGGCCGAGGAACGAAAGGGTGCCGTCGGCACGGCGCCGCACCAGGTCGCCGGTCCGGTACATGCGGCTGCCGGGTGCGCCGAACGGGTCGGCGACGAACCGTTCGGCGGTCAGCCCGGGGCGGCCCAGGTATCCGCGGGCCAGGCCCTCACCGGCCAGGTAGAGCTCGCCGGGCACCCCGGCGGGGACCGGGCGCAGCGCGGTGTCCAGCACGTGGGCGCGGGTGTTGGCCAGCGGTGCCGCCCAGGGGCGCCGGTCCGGGCCGCCGCCGTGCCAGCCGTAGGCGTCGACGGCGCACTCGGTCGGTCCGTACAGGTCGTGGACCACCGTGCCGGGCAGCGCGCACAGCCGCTCCCACAGCGGGGCGGGGGTGGCCTCGCCGCCCACCGCGATGACCCCCGGCCGGTGGCGGCCGGGGTCGAGGAACCCGTGGTGGACCAGTTCCTGCAGGTAGGTCGGGGTGAGGTCGACGAAGTCGATCCGCTCGTCGGCCAGGTAGGCCAGTAGCGCGGCCGGGTCGGTCATGGTGGTCTCGCCGACGACGTGCAGCTCGTGTCCGGCGAGCAGCCACAGCAGAGGCTCCCACGAGCCGTCGAAGCCGAAGGACGCGGCGTGCACGGCGCGCAGCGTCTCGCGGCCCGCCGCGCGGCGGGCCGGGTCGATGAGGTCCTCGCGGTGCGAGCCGAACAGGTTGCTCAGCCCGCGATACGTGCCGATCACGCCCTTGGGCCTGCCGGTGGAGCCAGAGGTGTAGATGATGTACGCGGCGTCGGACGGCATTGCGCGGGCGGCGGAGGATCGCCGGCCGGCCGGTGGCGGCATGCGGGCGGGCGAGCCGTCGCCGGGGTGGTTCTCCAGCTCGGCGGCGATCCGGGGGTCGTCCAGCGGCAGGGTTTCGGCCCGCCCGGCGGGAAGCGCGGGGGCGGCGGCCTCAGTGGTGAGCACGCAGGCCGGCGCCGCGTCGTCGATCATGTACTTCAGCCGTTCGGCCGGATGGCCGGGATCGAGCGGAAGGTAGGCGGCGCCCGCGGTGAGCACCCCGAGGATCGCCGGCACCATCTCGGCGCGGGGAAGGGCCAGGCCGACCACGCTCCCGGCGGTCACCCCGCGCCGCAGCAGCAGTCGCGCGATGCCCTCGACCCTGGCGGACAGTTCGGCGAAGGTCAGCCGGCGACCGTCGGCGACCAGGGCAGTCCGGTCGCTCCGGGTCCGGGCGGCTTCGGCGAACAGCTCGGGGACCGTGCGCCGTTCCACCGGCCGCGCGGTGTCGTTCCAGGTGCTCAGGGACGCCCGGCGCTCCTCGTCGGTCAGTACGGGCACCTGGCTGATCGGCCGGTCCGGGTCGGCGCTCAGCCGGCCCAGCAGGGCCACGGTGCGCTCGGCCATCGCCCGGGCGGTCTCCGGGTCGGCGAGGTCGGCGGCGTACTCCAGCAGCAGGATGACGCGGTCCTCGCCGACGTGGTCGACGAAGGTGAAGTCCAGGTCGAACTTGGCGGTCTGGATCCGGGTCGGCCACCACTCGGTGGGCAGGCCGAGCACCTGCGGATCGCCGTCGGGGCGGTAGTGGTAGCCCAGCATGACCTGGAACAGCGGGTTGCGGCCCGGCACGCGCGGCGGGTTGACCGCTTCCACCACCCGCTCGAAGGGCAGGTCCTGGTGCTCGAAGGCCGCCAGGTCGGCGTCCCTGACCCGGTTCAGCAGCTCGGTGAACGTCGGGTCGCCGGACAGGTCGGCGCGCAGCACCAGGGTATTGACGAAGAAGCCGACCAGGTCGTCCAGGGCGCTGTCGGTGCGACCGGCGATCGGCGCGCCCAGGGGGATGTCGGTGCCCGCCCCCATCCGGTGCAGCAGGGCGGCGACCGCGGCCTGAAGAAGCATGAACATGCTGGTGCCGGTCTCGGCGCACATGGCGCGCAGGGCTCGGGCGGTGTCCGTGGGCAGCTCCGCGCGTACCATGCCGCCGCGGCCGGTCGGCTCGGCGGGGCGGGGCCGGTCGAGCGGCAGCGGAATCTCCTCCGGCAGGCCGGTCAGCGTCCCGGTCCAGAAGGCGAGCTGCCGCGTGCCCTCGCCACCGGGGTCGGCCGGCTCACCGAGGAGCCGCCGCTGCCAGATGGTGTAGTCGGCGTACTGCACCGGCAGCGGCGTCCAGTGCGGCGCCCGGCCCTCGCGGCGGGCCCGGTAGGCGGTGCCCAGGTCGGTGAGGAACGGCCGGTCGGACCACTCGTCGGTGGTGATGTGGTGCAGCACGATCGCCACCACGTGGTCGTCCGGGGCCACCCGGAACACCGCGGCCCGTAGCGGGAGTTCGGTGCCCAGGTCGAACGGGCGGCCGACGGCGGCGCCGATCCGGGCGTCCAGCTCCTCCCGCGGGCAGTCCTCGACGGTGAGGCGCGGCCAGGTCTCGGCCTCGGGCATGATCAACTGGTACGGCTCGCCCTCCCGCTCGGCGAAGACCGTGCGCAGCGCCTCATGACGGCCCGCCACGTCGCGCAGCGCCCGGTGGAGCGCGCCGGTGTCCAGCGCGCCGCGCAGCCGGAAGACCAGCGGGAAGTGGTAGGCGTCGCCGCCGCTGAGCCGCTCGGCCAGCCACAGCCGCCGCTGCGCCGGGGAGAGCGGAATGCGCTCGGGGCGGTCGGCCACAGGTTCGACGGCGGCCCGGGCCTGCCGGCCGGTGTCCGCGCGACCGGCCAGCAGGGCGGGCGTCGGGGCCTCGAACAGGTCGCGGATGGCGAGTTCGGCGCCCAGCTCCGTCCGGGCCCGGCTGATGAGCCGGGTGGCGAGCAGCGAGTGGCCTCCGAGGTCGAAGAAACCGTCCTCGGCGCCGACCTCGGGCAGGCCCAGAACCTCGGCGAAGAGGCGGCAGAGCACCTCTTCGCGAGGGGTACGCGGCCCGCGTCCACCGGTGAGCGGCACGGCCGGTTCGGCGTCGGGCAGCATCCGCACGTCGAGCTTGCCGTTGTCGTTCATGGGCAGCCGGTCGAGGATGACGAACGCGGCCGGGACCATGTAGTCGGGCAGTTGCCGCCGGAGGTCCTCCCGCAGGCGCCGTATCAGGCCACTCGCGCCGCGCGCCGCCATCGGGACGTTGGCGTACGGGGCCGTACCGCCGCCCGGCAGGTAGAGGCCCGAGGTGGTCCGGAACTCGCCCCGCACGAAGACGGCGTCGTAGCCGCCCGGCTCGCGCGACCAGGTGGTGAGCAGCCGGTAGCCCTCCTCGGCCGCGAGCGCGTGCAGCGCCTCGGGATCCACTCCCCCGGCTCCCCCGGCCGGTGCGGCTCCCCGCTCCGTGGCGGCACGCGCGTCGGGGACGCCGTTCACCCGCAGCCGCTCGGGCCGCCGCTCGCGCAGGTGCCGGGCGAGGCCGCCGACACCCTCCGCCGCCGGTTCGCCGCCCGGCCGGGCGGCGACGTCGGCCCATGCCAGCACCGGTTCGCCACCGAGGCCGACATCGGGCTCGCCGTGGTGGAGGACGACGTCGTAGCGGTGACGGGTGAGCTCGTTGTGGTGATGTCCGCGCTTGGTGCGCAGGTCGACGCCGAAGCCCAGGGTGGTGAAGTAGTCGGGGTCGACGAGGAGTTCCTTCTCCAGCGCGAGGCTCCGCTCGACGGCCCTGCGGACGTGCTCGGGGTCGGCGTCCTCCCCCGCGCGGGTGAGCTGGACGCCGGTGTGGAAGGAGCGTGCCCGCCTCAGGTTCCGTACGTCGCCGACGAACAGGGCGCCGCCCGGCGCCAGCAGCCGCATGGCGCTCCCGATGACCTCGGTCAGGTGGTCGACGCTCGGGAGGTACTGGATGACGGAGTTGATGACGATCGTGTCGAAGTAGCCGGTGGGCAGCCCTTCGGTCACGTGGGCGGCCTGGCAGCGCAGCTCGACCTTGGCGGCCAGTTCGGGGACGCGGCGCAGGTCCTCCGCGATCTTGCGGATCACGGGGGCGGCGAAGTCCGTCGCCCAGTACGCCTCCGCCTCGGGCGCCAGGCGCGACAGCAGCAGCCCGGAGCCGACGCCGATCTCCAGGATCCGGCGCGGGCGCAGTTCCCGGATGCGGGCGACGGTCTGCTCGCGCCACTCGCGCATCTGCTCCAGCGGGATGGGCCGGCCGTCATAGCTGCTGTCCCACCCGGCGAAGTCCTCGGCGAGGACGGCGGTGCCGATCTGCTCGTACTCGTCGGAGTAGATCTTCTGCCACTCGCCGATCCGCTCCCGCTCGGCGGACTCCCGCTCCTCGCCCGTCGGTTCGGCGGGCACGACGTAACCGACGAGGCGCCGGGTGCCGGGGGCGGAGACGTCGTCGCGGGCGATGACGGCGGCCTGGGCGACCTGGGGATGCCGGGTGAGCGCGGTCTCGACCTCACCCGGTTCCACCCGGTAGCCCCGGATCTTGACCTGGTCGTCGGTGCGGCCGAGGAAGTCCAGGTTGCCGTCGGCGCGGCGGCGCACCAGGTCTCCGGTGCGGTACATGCGCTCGCCGGGCTCGCCGTACGGGTCGGCGACGAACCGTTCGGCGCTCAGGCCCGGCCGGTCGAGGTAGCCGCGGGCCAGGCCGACTCCGGCGATGTACAGCTCGCCGGGGACGCCGTCGGGGAGCGGTCGCAGCCAGGCGTCCAGGATGTGGGCGCGGGTGCCGCGGATGGGGCGGCCGACGGTGGGGGTGGGGCTGTCGTCCGTACCGCCGCCGAGGGTGTTGATGGTGTACTCGGTGGGGCCGTAGAGGTTGTAGCCATAGGTGCCCTCGGTGTCGCGGAGCCGGTTCCAGACCGTCTCCGACACCGCCTCGCCGCCGAGCAGCACCAGCGGCGGGCGGTGCCCTTGGAGCAGCCCCTCCTCGATCAGCAGGTGGGCGTAGGTGGGGGTGACGTTGACGACGTCGACGCGGTGGGCCTCGCAGTAGGCGACCAGGGCTTCGGCGTCGCGCCGCAGCTCCTCGTCGCAGATGTGCACCTCGTGCCCCTCGACCAGCCAGAGCAGCTCCTCCCACGACATGTCGAAGGCGAAGGAGACCGTGTGCGCGATGCGCAGCCGGCGGTCGCCGGCGGAGGCGACGGCCGGGGCGAAGATCTCCTTTTGGTGGTTGAGCTGCATGTTGGTCAGGCCGCGGTAGGGCGTGACGACGCCCTTGGGGCGCCCGGTGGATCCGGAGGTGTAGACGATGTACGCCGGGTGCTCCAGGCTGAAACGAGGACGGTCGGCCTCGGTGACCGGGTCACCGGGGAGCCGGGCCAGTCGCCCGATCACCGCCGGGTCGTCGAGCGCGACGCGAGGCAGGTCCGGGACACCGTGCTCCAGCCGCGCGGAGACGGCGGCGGTGCACAGCAGCAGCACCGGCCGGGCGTCGGCGAGCGTCGTCGTGAGCCGGTCGTCCGGGTGGTCCAGTTCCAGCGGCAGGTAGGCGGCGCCGGTGCGCAGTACGGCGAAGAGCGCGACGACCATGTCGATGGAGCGCGGCAGGCCGAGTGCGACGACCTT
Organism: Streptosporangium sp. NPDC006007; assembly: GCF_040614315.1. Taxonomy (NCBI): domain Bacteria; kingdom Bacillati; phylum Actinomycetota; class Actinomycetes; order Streptosporangiales; family Streptosporangiaceae; genus Streptosporangium; species Streptosporangium sp. NPDC006007. The sequence goes on from NZ_JBEXUG010000009.1 coordinate 41,457, forward strand.
CTCCGGCGCCGCGCCCCGCGCGAGCAGTAGCCGCGCCATGCGGTTGACGCGGGCGTCCATGTCGGCGTAGGTGACGCTCTGGCCGCCGAAGACGAGCGCGGTCGCCTCGGGGGTGCGGGCCGCCTGGGCGGCGAGCAGGTCGGCGACGGTCTCCTGCGGGACGGGCACGCGGCTTGCGGCCCGTTCCCGTTCCAGCGCGGCGTGTTCGGCGGGCAGCAGCGGGTCCAGGCTGCCCGCGGGCGCGGCCAGGTCGTGTGTCAGCCGCTCCAGCAGGAGGGTGAAACGGTCCAGCAAAGCCTGGGCGCGGGGGCGGGCGATGACGTCGGGCCGGTGGGCGAGGGTGACCCGGATCCGCTCTCCCGGCGTCACGATGAGGTTGACCGGATAGTGGGTGGCGTCGACGTTGGCCACGGCGGTGGCGCCGTGGCGGCCGGAGAGCTCGGCCAGCCGCTCCTCGGTGTCGCTGTTGCGCAGCACGAAGAGGGTGTCGAAAAGCTGCCGGTGGCCGCTCTCGGCCTGCAGGACGCCCAGGCCCAGATACTCGTACGGCATCAGGGCCAGCCGCTCGCGCTGGACTCGCCGCAGCAGGTCCAGTACCGGCTCGGCCGGGGCGAAGGCGATGCGTGCGGGGACGGTGTTGAGGAACATGCCGATGACGTTCTCGACGTCCGGCACCTCGCTCGGCCGGCCCGCGACCGTCGTGCCGAAGACGACGTCGGTGCTGCCGGTGGCGCTGGCCAGCACCAGGCCCCAGGCGGTGGTGAGCACCGTGTTGAGGGTCAGGCCGTGCCGGCGGGTGGTGTCGCGCAGCCGCTCCCCCAGGTCGGCGGGGAGGAGGGCCTCCAGGCTCTCCGGGATGACCGGTTCCGGGCCCGGGCCGGCGGCGGCGAGCAGGGTGGGCTCGTCCAGCCCGCCGAGGGCGGCGCGCCAGGCGCGGGTGGCGATCCCGGTGTCCTGGGCCTCCAGCCAGGTCAGGTAGTCGCGGTAGGAGCCGGGGCGTGGCAGTTCACGTCCGTCGCCGCCCGTCTCGTAGAGCGCGAAGAGCTGGTCGAGGAAGAGCCAGGCGGACCAGCCGTCCCACAGCAGCAGGTGCCGGCCGATGACGAGCCGGTCGCCGCGGGCCTCGCCGAGGCGGATCAGCAGCATCCGGAAGAGCGGCGGCCGGGCCAGGTCGAACCTGCGGGTCCGCTCGGCGTCCATCAGCTCGCGCAGCCGCGCGTCCTGTCCGGCGGCGGGCAGCCCGGACAGGTCGATCTCTTCGAGCGGTGCCTCCGGGTCGCCGACGATGAACTGCACCGGCCGGCGCAGGCCGTCGCTGGTGAAGCCGGCGCGCAGGCTGGGGTTACGGGCCAGCAGCGCCGTGGTGGCGGCGCGCAGACGGCCGGCGTCGAGGCGGGTGGCGAAGTCGAAGGACTCGTGGACGGTGTAGACGTCCAGGACGCCGTCGTCGTAGGTGGAGTGGAAGAACAGGCCTTCCTGGAGCGGCGCCAGCGGCCAGATGTCCTCCACGGAGCCGCCGAGGCGGCGGACCCGCTCGGTCTCCTCCTCGGTCAGCGCGAAGGTGGCGCTCAGATCACGGGGCGCGGCCACGGCGGTGGCCGTGGCCGCGGCGGCCAGGGCGGCGGGAGTGCGGTGCTCGAAGACGTCGCGGGGACTCAGGTCCAGGCCAGCCCGGCGGGCACGGCTGGAGACGCCGATCGAGGTGATGCTGTCGCCGCCGAGCATGAAGAAGTCGTCGTCGACGCCGGCCTCGTCGAGTCTCAGCACGGCGGCGAAGATCTCGGTGAGGGCACGCTCGCGTTCGTCGCGCGGGGCGCGCGCCCCGGCCCGCGCCACCGGGGGCGCGGGGAGCGCGTTGCGGTCGAGTTTGCCGCTGGGGCTCAGCGGCAGGGCGTCGAGCACCACGTACGCCCCGGGCACCAAGGGCGCGGGCAGCACACCGGCGAGGGCGGCCTGCAGCGCGGCGGTGTCAAGGGGGCGAGGCTCGCCGCCGGCGGGGATGACGTACGCGACGAGCGCCGGCCCGTGGACGGTCACCGCGGCCCGGGCGACGGAGGGCAGAGCAGCCAGGGCGGCCTCGATCTCGCCGGGTTCGACGCGGTTGCCGCGCAGCTTGATTTGCCGATCGGTGCGGCCCAGATACTCGACGATTCCGTCCTCGCGGCGGCGCACCAGGTCTCCGGTGCGGTACATACGGCCACCGGCCGGTCCGTGGGGGTCGGCCACGAACCGCTCGCCGGTCAGGCCGGGCCGGGCGTGGTAGCCCCGGGCGAGTTGCACGCCGGTCAGGTACAGCTCGCCGGGCACATCGGCCGGTACGGGGCGCAGGCAGGAGTCCAGCACCCGCAGCCCGGTGTTCCACACCGGGCGGCCGATGGGGACGGTGGTGTCCGCCGAGCCGTCGCAGGCGTGGTGGGTGACGTCGACGGCGGCCTCGGTGGGCCCGTACAGGTTGTGCAGCGGCACAGCGGTGAGCGCCCGCCAGCGTGCGGCGGCGGCGGCGGGCAGCGCCTCGCCGCTGCTGAAGACACGGCGTAGCGAGGCGGCCCAGGACGGGTCGTCGGTGATCTCGTCGGCCTGGAGGAAGGCTTCCAGCATCGACGGCACGAAATGCATGGTGGTGACGCGCTGCTCGCGGATGAGCGCGGCCAGATACGACGGGTCGCGGTGGCCGTCGGGCCTGGCGAGCACCACGGCGGCGCCCTCGCACAGCGCCCAGAAGAACTCCCAGACGCTCACGTCGAAGCTGGACGGTGTCTTCTGCAGCACCCGGTCGTCGGCGCGCAGCCCGTACTCGCCCTGCATCCACGCCAGCCGGTTGACGATGGCGCGGTGGGTGACGACGACCCCCTTGGGGCGGCCGGTCGAGCCGGAGGTGTAGATCAGGTACGCCGGACCGTCCGGGCGGGCGGGCACCGGGACGGGGCCGGTGCCCCGGTCGCCGCCGCCCGGAGAGTCCGGGGTGTCCGGGGTGTCGATGACGAGCGGGACAGGCCCGTCGGCCTCGGGCAGCAGCGCGGCCGTGGCGGCGGTCGTCACCACCGTTCTCGCGCCGGAGTCGGTGAGCATGTAGGCGACGCGGTCGGCCGGGTAATCCACGTCGACCGGCAGGTAGGCCGCGCCGGACTTCAGCACGCCGAGCAGGGCCACCATCAGTTCCGCCGAACGCGGCACGAGGACCGCGACGATCCGCTCCGGGCCCGCGCCCCGGGCTCGCAGGCGGCGGGCCAGGGCCTCGGCGCGGGCGTCCAGTTCCTCATAGGTGAGGCTCTCACCGTCGTAGACGACCGCCGTGGCCCGTGGGGTACGGGCCACCTGGGCCTCGAAGAGGGCGGCCAGGGTGGTCTCGGGGACGTCCCGTTCCTCCCCCGCCGGCTGCGCTCGCGTCAGTTCTTCGCCGGACAACACCTCGACGCGGGCCGCGACCTGCCCGGGGTCGTCGGCCAGGGCCCGCAGGATTCGGACCAGCCGGTCGGCGATCCGCTGGACGGCCTCGCCGTCCAGCCGCCGGGCGTGGTGCTTCAGGCGCAGGTCGAGCCGGCGGCCCGGCTTGACGATCAGGGCGAGGGGGTAGTGGACGGCGTCGTGGAACTCGTGGCCGGTGATCCGTACCGTGCCGGAGGGGTCGGCGAGGCCGGTGCCGGACGGGTAGTTCTCGAAGACGACGAGGGTGTCGAAGAGTTCGCCGCCGCCCGCGAGCCCGGCGACGCGCTGGAGTTCGGCGAGGCCGAGATGCTGGTGGTCCAGGAGTCCGGCCTGCTCCTCCTGGAGCCGGCCCATCAGATCGGCGAGGGTGTCGGCGGGCTGCCACCGGAAGCGGGTCGGCAGGGTGTTGATGAACAGGCCGACCATGGACTCGATGCCGTCGACCTCGGCGTCGCGACCGGAGACGGTGGTGCCGAAGATCACGTCCTGGCGGCCGGTCAGCCGCCCGAGAAGCAGGCCCCAGGCGCTCTGGACGACCGTGCCGAGGGTGACCCCGTGTTCCCTCGCGCGGGCCGCGAGCCGGGCGGTGACGCGCTCGGGCAGCTCCACGCGGACCTGCTGGGGCTGGAGCGGCGTGCCGTCCGCCGGAACGCCGACCAGACGGGTCGGCTCGTCCAGCCCGCCGAGCGCGGTCCGCCAGGCCGCGCGGGCGGCGTCACGGTCCGCCGCGGACAGGCGGCGCAGATAGTCGCGGTAGGGGGCCGGCTCGGGCAGCACGGTGGAGGCGGTCCCGTAGGAGGCCATCAGCTCGCGGTGCAGCACCGGCAGCGACCAGCCGTCCGCCACGATGTGATGGAACGTCAGCATCAGAAGGGCGCGCTCGTGCCCGAGCCGCACCAGCGCGCATCGCACCAGCGGTGGCCGGGCCAGGTCGAAGCGGCGGGCGCGCTCGTCGGTCGCGACGGCGTCGATGAGCGGCCGCCGCTCCCCGGCGTCCCGCGTGGACAGGTCCACCTCGCGCCAGGGCAGGGCCGGCCGGTCGGCGACGATCTGCACGGGCCGGCCGTCCGGGCGCTGGCGGAAGCAGGCGCGCAGCGGGGCGTGCCGGTCCAGGAGGCCCTGGGCGGCACGGCGCAGGCTCTCACCGTCAACCGGGCCGGCCAGCTCGATGACCTGCTGGACGACGTAGGCGTCACCGTCCGGGCCGTCCAGGAGGGAGTGGAAGAAGAAGCCCTCCTGGAGCGGGCTGAGCGGCAGCAGGTCCTCGACGGTGACCGGGTGATCGCCCTGGATCTCGGCGAGCTCGGCCTCCGGAAGCCGCACCAGCGGGAGGTCGCGCTCGGCGTCCCGGGCCTCGGTGCGCTCCGGTGCGATCTCCGCCAGCGCGGCGACCGTACGATGCCGGAAGACCTCCCGTGAGGTGAGCCGCACCCCGGCCTTACGCGCCCGGATGAGCAGTTGGATGGCGATGATGCTGTCGCCGCCGAGGGCGAAGAAGTCGTCGTCGATGGAGACCGACTCCAGGCCCAGCACCTCGGCGTACAGCGCGCACAGCAGCTCTTCGCGGGCGTCGCGCGGCGCGCGGCCCGAGCTGAGTGCCGCGTGGTCGGGGGCCGGGAGCGCGACGCTGTCGAGTTTGCCGCTCGGGGTGACCGGGAGCCGGTCGAGGGGGACGAAGGCGGAGGGGACCATGTACTCGGGCAGTCGTTCCGCCGTGTGCGAGCGCAGGGTCCTCATCAGGGCGGTGACGTCCCGGAACGGGGCGGGCCGGTTGGCGTGCGCGAAACCGCCGGCCGGGCGGTAGGGGACGGCTAGCGGCGCGTCCCCGGTGGCGAAGAGCACGTCGAGGCGGCCGTCGTCGGCGTGACCGTTCCAGGTGACGGCCACGCGGTAGCCGTGCCGGGCGCCGAGCGCGTGCAGCGTCTCGGGGTCGGTGTCGTCGGCCGGGGCGGGACGGCTGCTGTCCTCCAGGGCGCACAGCGCGGTGAGGTCCTCGGTGAGCCGGGCGTTGGGCACACCGGTGACCCGGAGCCGGGCGGGACGGCCGGCCAGGCGCGCGCCGAGCGCGCCCAGGCCGCCGAGGTCGGCCCAGCCGATCTCCTCCGCGCCGGTCGGGGCCGGTGTCCCGTCGCCGTCCGGCGTGGTGGTGGCCCGCTTGCGCAGCACCACGTCGTAGCGGTAGCGGGTCAGCTCGTTGTGGAAAGAGCCCCGCTTGACGTGGATGTCGGCCTCGAAGTCCTCCAGTGTCGCGAAGAAGTCGGGGTCGAGCAGCAGCTCGCCCTCCCACGCCACGGACCGCTCGACGGCCGCCCGCAGGGCCTGTTTGTCCTGCGGGTCGGCGCCGCGCCGGGTCTCGACGGCCGCCCGCAGGCAGCGCAGCAGGCGCAGGTTGCGCACGTCGCCGACGAAAACGCTGCCACCGGGGGCCAGGAGCGCCCCGGCCTCGCGCAGCACATCCTTCAGGTACTCGGCGCTCGGGAAGTACTGGGCGACGGAGTTGACGACGACCGTGTCGAAGAAGCCCCTGGGCAGCCCGGTGACGTCGTGCGCGGGCTGGGCGCGCAGTTCCACCCGGCCGACCGGCCCCGCCACCGCGCCGGTTTGGGCGCGCAACGCCCGTACCGCCTCCTCGGAGACGTCCGTGCCCCAGTAGCTCTCACAATCGGGCGCGACGCGGGAGAGGATGAGTCCGCTGCCGACGCCGATCTCCAGCACCCGGCGCGGCCGCGACTCGTCGATGAGGCCGATCGTGGCGTCCCGCCACTCCCGCATCTCCTCCACCGGGATGGGCAGGCCGTCGTACATGCTGTTCCAGCCCGCGAAGTTCTCCCGGAGGCCCTCGGAGCCGGCGGCGGAGTAGAGCAGTTCGTGAAGAGCCTTCCACTCCTGCACCCGCTCGGTCTCGTCGCGGCCCGCCTCGGCGTTCAGCGACGGGACGACGTAGGCGGCCAGCCGCCGGTCGCCCGGCCGGTCCTCGCGGACCACGACCGCGACCTGGTCCACGGCAGGGTGCCCCCGCAGCACGGACTCGATCTCGCCGGGCTCGATGCGGAAGCCGCGGATCTTCACCTGGGAGTCGACGCGGCCGAGGAACTCCAGCCGCCCGCCGGGCTTCCAGCGCACCAGGTCACCGGTGCGGTACAGGCGTTCCCCCGGTGCGCCGAAGGGGTCGGCGACGAACCGCTCGGCGGTCAGGCCCATCCGCCCGAGGTAGCCGCGTGCCAGGCCGGCACCACCCAGGTACAGCTCGCCCGTGGCCCCCACCGGGACGGGCCTGAGGCGGGTGTCGAGCACATAGGCCCGGGTGCCCGGGTCGGGGCCGCCGATGGGCACGATGGCGCCGGAGGGGATGTCGGGGTCGCACAGGCCGAGGGTGGAGTTGGTGGTCGCCTCGGTCGGGCCGTAGGCGTTGAACATCATCCGGCCGCGCGCGTAGCGGCCGACCAGCTCGGGCGAGACGCGTTCGGTGCCGGCCAGCAAGGTGGCGGCGGGCGGCAGCCGGACGTCGTCCGGCATGGCGGCCAGCAGGGCCGGAGGCAGGATCATGAAGGTGACGCCGTTGGCGTTCGCGTAGTCGGCGAGCGGCGCGCCGGGCACTCGGCGCTCGGCCGGCACGACGACGAGGCGGCCCCCGGAGAGCAGGCCGAGGCACAGGTCCCAGAAGGCCACGTCGAAGCTGGGGGAGGCGAACTGCAGGACGCGGCTGTCCGGCCCGACGCCGAAGCGCTCGCTCTGGGTGGCCACGAGTTTGGCGACGCCGCCGTGGGACAGCACGACGCCCTTGGGGCGGCCGGTGGAGCCGGAGGTGTAGATCACATATGCCGCGTTGAGGACGGACAGCGGCCCCCGGTCGGCCTCCGCCGGATCGTGGCCGGGGCGGGCCGCCACCTCCCGCTCGGTCTGCGGCGCGTCGAGGAGCATCACCTCCGTCCCGGCGCGCGGGGGGATGCCGGCCGCCGTGTCGGCGGTGGCGATCAGGCAGGCGGGGGCGGCGTCGGCCAGCATGTAGGCGATGCGATCGGCCGGGTAGTCGGTGTCCACCGGCAGGTAGGCGGCGCCGGACTTCAGGACGGCCACCTCCGCGACGATCAGCTCGGCCGACCGGGGCAGGGCCAGGGCCACCACGCGCTCGGGGCCCGCACCGCGCGCGATCAGCGCGTGGGCCAGCCGGTTGGCGCGCTCGTCCAGCTCCGCGTAGGTGAACGAGGTGTCCTCGAACACGAGGGCGACGGCGTCCGGCCGCCTGCGGACCTGCTCGGCGAACATCTCCGGCCAGGTGAGCGGCGGGACGGAGTGGCCGGTGTCGTTCCACTCGACGAGGATCTCGTGCCGTTCCCCGGCGCTCAGCAACTCCAGATCGCCGACGGGGACGTCCGGCCGGGCCAGAGCGTCGGCCAGCAGGGTCGCGTAGTGCCCCAGGAGCCTGTCGACGGTCGCGGCCTCGAACAGGTCCGGGCGGTAGGTCATCCGCGCCTGCCCCGCGGTGACCTCCAGGACCATGTCCAGGGGTCCGGCGGCCTCCCCCGCCGCGGAGCCGGGGCCGAAGCCGGCGTTGAAGAACAGCCCGCCGCCACGTGTGGGTTCCGGCCGTAGTTCGGCCACCAGGGCCGACAGCGGGACCCGGTGCGCCCGCGCCTCCCGGCAGGCGTCCGTCACGCGCCGTTCCAGTTCACCGAAGCCCGTCTCGCCGCTCAGCCCGATCCGCAGCGGTAGCCCGTCATATCCGACGCCGATCTCGCCCGACCTGCCGTAGCGGTGCAGCAGCGCGACGTACGCGGTGAGCAGGGACGTCTCCGGTGCGGTGACGGCGAGTGTGCGGGCGCGCGTCCGCCGGTTCCCGGCGGACGCCGACGGATAGGGGAAATCGACCGGAAGAGCCGTTTCCTGCGGAAGCGGGGCAAGCTGCCGACGCCAGTACGCCATCGCTTCTTCACTAGCGGACACGGGTGACCGCTCCTCCCGAGCTGGACGGAACCGGCTCGGCTGAGCCGCGACCGCCACATACTAAGGTAAGCGTTACCTAAGTAGATAGACCCCTGCCAAGAGTGGCAATACAGACCCAATGGCTAAAGTTAAGGTCTGCCTAACCTAAGGAAGTCGCACAGTGGAGACAGCTCGATGACTCCAGGCCGGGGGCTCCGGCCGGCGCTTCTCGTGACGCTGCTCGGTGGTGTCCTCGTCGTGCTCTGCCTGTCGTCGATCGCGTTCGGCGCCCTGAGCATCCCCCTCGACCAGGTCGTGCGGACGCTGCTCGGCCACCCGGGCAGCCCGCTCGTGGAGAACGTCGTCTGGTCCGTGCGCGTGCCGCGCACCGCGCTGGGCATCACGGCCGGCGCGGCTCTCGGACTGTCCGGCGCGCTCATGCAGGCGCTGACCCGCAACCCGCTCGCCGACCCCGGCATCCTGGGCGTCAGCGCCGGCGCCGCCTTCGCGATCGTGCTGTCGGTCGCGTTCCTCGGGCCGGGGTCGCTGTTCGGCCACATCTGGTTCGCGTTCGCCGGCGCCCTCGTCGCGAGTGTCCTGGTCTTCCTGCTGGGCAAGCTGGGACGTTCCGGCCTGACACCGGTCAAGCTCGCACTCGCCGGAGTCGCCGTAACCTCGCTGCTGTTCTCGCTCACCAGCGCCGTCGTCCTGACCAACCCGGAGACGCTCAACCGCTACCGTTTCTGGTCGGCCGGCTCGCTCGCCGACCAGAACGGCGAGGTGGTGCTCCAGCTCCTGCCGTTCGTCGCCGCCGGCGCGGTGCTGGCGCTGGCCTGCGCGCCCATGCTCAACAGCCTGGCCCTCGGTGACGACGTGGCCGCCTCGCTGGGGCGGCGGCTCGGTCTCATCCGGCTCCAGGGCGTGATCGCCGTCACCCTGCTGACCGGCGGGGCGGTGGCGGTCATCGGCCCGGTCGTCTTCCTCGGCCTGGCGGTCCCGCACATCGCCCGGGTCCTCGCCCAACACGCCGGCCTGGGCCCCGACCACCGCTGGCTGCTACCGCTGTCGGCGGTGCTCGCCCCCTGCCTGCTGCTCACCGCGGACATCACCGGGCGGGTCGTCGGCCGGCCGGCCGAGATCCAGGCCGGAATCCTGGTCGCCTTCATCGGCGGCCCCTTCTTCATCGCCATGGTCCGCCGCCGCCGGCTCGCGGAGGTGTGAGCATGACCCGCCCGTCGCCCCCGCGCCCCCGGCAGAACTCACACCACCCCGGCGGCACGTTCCCGCACCCTTCCCGCCGTCCCTTCCGGCTGACCGCGCCGCCCGTCTCCGGAATCCTGCGGCCCCGGCTGATCGTGGTGTGCGTGGCACTCGCCGTCGCCGCCTTTCTGGTCTTCTGCCGGGGCATCTCGGTCGGCGACTACCCGATCGGCCTGACCGGCGTGGTGAAGGCGCTGGCCGGCTCCGGTGACCCCGGGACCCTGCTGGTCGTCCGGGAACTGCGACTGCCGCGCGCCGTGGTCGGGCTCCTGGCCGGCATCGCCTTCGCCGTCTCCGGCGCGCTGTTTCAGACCATGACCCGCAACCCGCTGGCCAGCCCGGACATGATCGGCCTCACCGCGGGCGCCGGAACCGCCGTGGTCGCCGGCATCGTACTGGGCTGGGACGGCGGCCTCGGCACCCAGACACTCGGGCTGCTCGGCGCGCTGGCCACCGCCCTGCTCGTCTACACGCTGGCCTGGAAGCGCGGCACCACCGGCTACCGGATCATCCTGGTGGGCATCGGGGTGTCGTGGGTCTGCACCAGCGCCACCGACTACCTGGTGGCCAGGGGCGGACGCTTCCAGGCGCAGGCCGCGCTCGGCTGGCTGGTGGGCAACCTCAACGGCCGCGGCTGGGACCAGGCGGTCCCGCTCACCGTCGTCATGGCGCTGCTGGTGCCGGCGGCGCTGGTGCTGGGCCGCCTGATGCGTACGCTCCAGCTCGGCGACGACGTCGCCGCCGGTCTCGGCACCCGGGTGCAGCCGGTCCGCTTCGCCCTGCTGCTCACCGGTGTCGGGCTGGTCGCCTTCGGCACCGCGGCGGCCGGGCCGATCGCCTTCGTGGCACTCGCCGCGCCGCAGATCGCCCAGCGGCTGGCCGGCACCGCCTGGCCGCCCCCGATCGCCTCGGGGCTGACCGGGGCCCTGATCGTACTCGCCGGTGATCTCATCGCACGCGAGCTGATCTCCGGCACGGAACTACCCGTCGGAATCGTCACCGGCGTCCTCGGCACGCCGGTCCTGCTCTGGCTACTCATCCGCACCAACCGCGCGGGCTCAGGAGGCTGAACGCATGTCGACCACCGACCCGGACCTGCGGGCGAACGGCCTGCACCTGGCATACGACAACCGGCTGGTCGCGGAGGATCTCGACCTGGTCGTCCCGCCGGGCCGCATCACCGCCATCATCGGCGCCAACGCCTGCGGCAAGTCCACGTTGCTGCGGGCCCTGGCCCGGCTGCTCGCGCCTCGTCAGGGCGCCGTCCGGCTCGACGGCCGCGCCCTGCAGTCCATCCCGACCAGGGAACTGGCCCAGCGCCTGGGCATCCTGCCGCAGACACCGGTCGCCCCGGAGGGATTGACCGTCATCGACCTGGTCAACCGCGGCCGGTCACCGCACCAGACATGGTGGCGGCAGTGGTCGAAGGCCGACGAGCAGGCCGTCCACGGCGCGCTGGCCGCCACCGGCATGACCGACCTCGCCAACCGCGCGGTCGACGAGCTCTCCGGCGGCCAGCGCCAGCGCGCCTGGATCGCCATGGCCGTCGCCCAGGGCACCCCGGTGCTGCTCCTGGACGAGCCGACGACCTACCTGGACCTGGCCCACCAGGTCGACGTCCTGGACTTGATCACCGACCTCAATCGGCGCGAGAGCCGTACCATCGTGATGGTCCTTCACGACCTCAATCAGGCCTGCCGGTACGCCGATCACGTCGTCGCCATGAAGGCCGGCCGCATCGTCGCCGAGGGGGCCCCGGCCGATGTCATCACCGCTCAGACCGTGGAGGAGATCTTCGACCTGCGCTGCCAGGTCATGACGGACCCGGTGAGCGGCACACCGCTGATCATCCCGATGGGCCGCCACCACGACGCCCCCGGCGTCAGGGCGGTCGCCGAGACGGCTTGAACCCTCCGCCGGCCGTCACCTCAGGCGACGGCCGGCGGTCATGCGGGGAGCGGGCGATCCCGCGACGGGAACCCTCCGCCGAGCGCGGGCGCCACGCTCACGGCTGCGGGGTGAGATAGCCGCCCATGGTCTGGAAGTAGTCGGAGGCGGCGTGCTCGGTGCCGTCATCGGTGCGCAGCCGCCTGACGACCAGCCCGGGCCTCCGCCCGCTCCGGGCATCCGCGCCGGCGACGATGACGACCCCGTCCCCCTCGCGGATGAAGACACGCCCCGGGGTGCCGCCGTAACGGGCCCGCGACACCGCCGCCGACACGATCCGGATCCGCTCTCCGCGGTGATGGGTGAACGCGTTGGGATACGGATCCGACTGCGCGCGCACCAGCCGCTCCAGATCCTCCGCCGGCCAGTTCCAGTCGATACGGCTGTCCTCGACGGACCGCTTGTGGAAGAAACTCGCCCTGCCGCGATCCTGCGGGACCCACTGTGCCCGGCCGGAGGCGATCAGGTCGAGCGCGTCGTGCACGATCGGCTCGATCAGGTCGAGCGTCCGGTGGAACAGGTCGGTGGCGGTGTCGTCCGGTCTCACCCGCACGGCCCGTTGCAGCACGACGTCGCCCATGTCCAGCTCGGTGTTCATGCGGTGCGCGGTGACCCCGACCTCCCTCTCCCCGTTGATCAGGGCCCAGATCAGCGGGGAGAACCCCGCGTAAGCGGGAAGCAGCGAGTCGTGGACGTTGAGCGTGCCGTGCGGCGGCGCGTCGAAGATCTCCGGCGGTAGCCAGGTCCGCCAGTTGTTGGCGACGATGATGTCCGGTGCCGCGTCGCGGAGCGCGCGCAACAGTTCGTCGTCGTCGGGCCGGTAGCGCAGCAGCACCGGGACGTCGTGTTTCTCGGCGAGTTCGGCGACCGAGTCGTCCCAGATCCTCTCGTAGACGTGGTCGCTCCTGGGGTGGGTCACCACTAAGACCACCTCGTGGTCGGAGTCCAGCAGAGCCCGCAGCGTGCGATGGCCCCAGGTCTGGTAGCCGAACATGACGACCCGCATAGTGGACCCTCTCCTCGGTATGCATTATTGCAAGGCAAGGCTAACCTTATTTATGGTGTGACGCACAGGGTCACCTCCGGGCGGGCCGGCAGTCTGGGCCCGGTACTCGGGTCGGCGTCACCGGGGGCGAGGTAGCTCTTCGCAGCCAAGGTGACGGTGTGTGATTCGCAGAAATGACCAGTTCCGCGAGAGCTCACGACCATCCGGCGCACGTCCGGTTTGTCCTCGATCTCCGTTCTCATAACCTCTCGCAAAACCGCCTTCCAACAGCACCCGCGATAGGTTTTGCGACATGACCGAGCTCGCGGCCCCGGCCGCCGCTGTCGAACAGTTCGATTGCCCGATGTGTGAGGCGTCTGCGGGCAGCACCTGCCGGACACGGGGCGGCAAGGTCGCATCCAAGTACCACACGCCGCGCTTCATGCTGGTGCCGCGGTTGCGTACCGAGTTGGAGGTGCGCACTCCCGCCAAGCACGGGCCGCCCGGCCGCGTCTGGCAGGTGGGACCGGCCCTGGACGCTGTGGCGCCGCCGGCCGCGAGGAGGCCGACCCGGGTGGCTATGCCCGGTGCAGCACAGCGCAGCAGGAGCTGGACAGTCAGCTCGACGCCCTGAAGGCGGCGGGCTGCGAACCGATCTTTGCCGAGAAGATCAGCACGCGCATCAAGCCGCGGCCGGAGTCCGCCCGCGCGATGGACCACGCCCGCACGATCAAGCAGGCCGTCCCATATCAGCGCGTGATTTTCACGGTGCACGAGATGATGCCGGGCAGGGATATCCGGCCTGGTCGCCGACGAGCACCACGGCGATCGTCGCCTCGGCCGAGGATCCGGGCACCAGGCGGACCATGTCGCCCGGTCGCGCTGAGGCCGGCTCGTGAGGATCGGCCGGCGCGAGCGGCTACCTGACCAAGGACGTCCGGCCCGCCGCCCTGGCCCAGGCCGTGTGCGACGTCGCCTCCGGCGCGTCGGCGCCGGCCCCGGGGTCGCCGCGACTGTCCTTGATCTCGTACGGCGGGTGCCGATGCGGAGGACGGCGGCCCTGGACGGCCTCACCCCGCGCGAGGCCGAGATCTTCGGCCCGCTCGCCCGCGGCAGGTCCAACAGCGAGATCCGCGCGGAACGGGTACTGAGCGAGAACACGGTGAAGCCGCACGTCCGGGCCGTCCTGCAGAAACTGGACCTGCGCGACCGCGTACACGCGGTGATCCACGCCTACGAGAACGGGCTCGTCGCTCGCCACGAATTCCATCCTAACGGGCGGTACCAGGTTCACCCCTTCGGGTGAGGCCGGACCGATCCCGCCCGGCCTAGCTTCGAGCTTGTGCGTTTCCCACGTCTCATATCTCTCAGCGTCGTCATGCTCGTCGGCTGGACAGCCCAGGCCTATGCCGGTGACCAGGAGCTGATCGACGACTACCTCTCCGTCTACGGCACGCCGGGCGTCGCGGCCGCCGTGATCGACGGGTCGTCCGTCGAGACGATCGTCCGCGTCCGGGATGAGGACGACAACGCGGTGACTCCCCGGACGCCGTTCCGTATCGCTTCCTTGAGCAAGCCGATGACGGCGACGGCGATCATGCTGCTGACGGACCGATTCTCCGTGGACGACCCGGTCGTCAAGGTTCCCCCCGAGTTCAAGATGGCCGATCCGCGCTACACCAAGATCACTCATCGGGCTAGATCCTCGCGCCCGCACGAAACGAGGTCATCATGACTGCGTCCCCCACGCGCTCCAGTTCCGCCAGATCAACTGTTATCGATGTCACGTGGTTCTTCGCGATCGCCGTCCTGCTGTGTTTCGCGCTGTCCGTTCCGATGGTCTTCCGGCTGGTCCCGACGGACTTCTACAACCTGATCACTCCGATCCTGCAACTGACCCCGCTGCTCGCAGCGATCATCATGTGGCTTGCCCGACGACCCGGAACGTTCCGAGAGACGTTCGCCACCAAGTGGCGCGGCACACCCAAGTGGGCCGGCATCGGCATCGGCCTCATCGCCGCGATCGCCGCGATCCAAACCACCATCGCACTGGCATTGGGGATCTGGCAGCTCAATCCGCTTGACCAGATCTTCGCGGCGACCATGTGGATCGTTCCGGTCCTCCTCATGCAGTCGGTCTTCGCCATCGGCGAAGAGTTCGGCTGGCGCGGCTGGCTGGCGACGCGCGCCGCGTCATGGGGATTCTGGCCGCTGGCCCTTGTCAGCGGTCTGGTCTGGATCGTCTGGCACCTGCCGGTCCTCGCCGTCATCGGCGATCGACCACCCTGGGACATCGTTATCTACTTCGCGGGCATGCTGCCATGGGCGCCGCTGTTGCTCGCACTTCGCCGGCGGTCGGGGAGTGTCTGGCCCGCGGTTTTGACGCACGGAGCGATCAACAGCGTCCGGGTGTACCTGCTGCAATCCGTCCCCAACGCGACGGATCACCTGCTCATCGAAGTGATCGGCTGGGTGCTCACGCTCGCCGCCGCCGTGTGGCTGATGCGCCCGAGCCGGGCGCAGCTCGTCCGCGAGTCTGTTGAAGGTTAGGTTGATTCCTGCCCGGCGGCAGTTTCTAGGCCTTTCAGGCCATCGAGTCGATCTGGGCCCTCGGCCTCGCCGCCGTACTCTTCACCGCCACCGTCTGGATCGTGCGCCGCCGCACCAGCTGAGGCCGTCAGCGCTCGCCGGGGAAGTGGTCGCAGCTGCGGAAACGACCATTCCTGCGAACCGCCCGGCGCAGCCGACTCGATCTAAGTGCAACTCACGGGTTGCATCGGATGGGGTAGATGTGCAACTCTGAAGTTGCATCAAATGGCGACACTGAAGGAGCTACCCCATGAGCGCGGATCGAATCGAACGCGAAACCCTGATCGAGGCGTCCCTGGAGCGGGTCTGGTCGCTGGTGACCGAACCCGGGTTCTGGGTGGCCGACCCGGCGAGCCCGCCGGGCACGGTGGCCAGGGAAGGAGAGTCGACGGTGGCGAAGAACGCCGAGTACGGCGACTTCCCGGTGCGCGTGGAGAAGGTCGAGCCGCCGACGTACGTGGCCTACCGCTGGGCCAGCGCGTTCCCCGGGCAGGAACCGCGCGAGGACAACAGCACCCTGGTGGAGTTCACGTTGACCCCGGAAGGCGACAAGACGCGGCTGCGCGTCGTCGAGAGCGGGTTCGCGACGCTGGCCGGCTCGGAGGAACTGCGCGGCCAGGCGGTGAAGGACAACCTCGGTGGCTGGCCCCAGGTGCTCGACGCGTTCAAGACGCGTGCCGAAGAGTCATCCGTGTGATGGGCGAACGTCGCGGCGCCGCCGAGGCGGTCGACGGCGTCCTCGCCGCGCTGGCCGACCCGATGCGACGGCGGCTGCTTGACCTGCTCGCCGCACAGGGCGAGGCCACCGCGACGACACTCGCCGAACGACTTCCCGTCTCGCGGCAGGCGGTGGTCAAGCACCTCGGTGTCCTGGATGCCGCCGGGCTCGTTTCCGGCGGCCGGATCGGGCGCGAGGTGCGATACACGGTGCGGCCCGCGGCGCTGGACGCGACGGCGCGGTGGATGGCAGCGCTGGCGGACGACTGGGATCGGCGGTTGGCGACCATCAAGCGCGTCGCCGAGGCAGCGGAACGGGATTCGCGCTAGCACTCCGTGTTTCCCGGGTCAGAGTGCGCCTGTATGCGCGGGGCCGTGTCGTGCTCTTCCCCGCGCGGATCGTTTCGGGGCCAGACCCCGAATGCCGTCGGGTAGCGGATGGTACCTGCGGGGACCGGGCACGTGGGATCGAAGGCGAGCGCCATCATGTACTCATCGGAGACGTCGAACGGTGGCCGGATGGCATAGCCCGAAGCCGGGGTGAAGCCGAAGCGGGGATAGTACTCGGCGTGGCCGAGGACGAGCACGAGGTTTTCACCCTGTTCGCGGGCGGCTCGCAGGGCGGCGTGGATGGCGGCCGAACCGGCGCCCCGCCTCTGGTGGCCGGGCCGGACGGCGCACGGGCCCAGGGCGAGGGCGGGGACGTCGCCGACGTGGCACCGGGTGAGGAGCGCGAATCCGGCGATGGTCCCGTCGGGGGCCTGGGCGAGCCAGGACAGGCCGGGAAGCCATGCCGCCGGGTCGGCGCGCAGAGCCTCGACCAGGTCGGCCTCCTCTGAGGTGGGAAAGGCGGCGAGGTTGACGGCGCGGATCGCGGCGAGGTCGGCGCCGGTCTCGGCGCGGGTGATCCAGGCGGTGTTCGTGGCGGTGGTCATGGCGGTGCGCGGGTCCGTTTCCGTACTGGTGGAGGGGCTGGTCCGCGGCGTCGTACCGCGAGGCGGCCGGAGAGAGGGGCGGGAGACGCCGATCCGCCGGTCGGCATCCCTGGCGGGTCCGGCGGGCATCGTGATCAGTCTTCCCTGGAACGGCGGGTGCGGAGCGCGCGTATTTTGTGCCGGTTGCCGCAGTGCTCCATGGAGCACCAGCGGCGACGGCCGGGCCGCGAGGCGTCGACGTAGATCAGATGACAGTCCTCGGCCGCGCACACCCGGATACGGTGCGCGAGGGGACCGGTGAGAAGTTCGACGGCGTCACGCGCGACGGTGGCGAGCAGCTGCGTGCCGCCGGCGGTCCCCGACCACCGCCGGTTTCCATCCGGTCCGATGACGGGTGCCAGGGGTGACTGGGCGGCTGCTTGATTGACGACCTCCAGATCGGCGCGTGCGGGCGGCTCGCCGCGGGTGCGGGCGACAGCCGCCCGAAACAGCGCGTCACGCAGCCGGCGCGCGTCGGTCACCTCGGTGTCGGAGATCTGCAATTCCGGTGTCGGCGTCAGCCGCGAACGCCCTGCCCAGGCGGCCAGGTCAGCGGGCCGGTGCAGTACCTCGTATCGGCGGTAGGGGCCCGGGCCGCCGGTGGTGAGCAGTTCCAGGCACAGGGCGCCGGGGTCGAACCGGTAGGCGACACCGGTGTGGGAGTACAGCGTGAGCCCTCGGGTTGCGACGGAGTTCATGTAACCAATATAACTAGTTACATGGCATTGAGCTGGAAACTTGTCGTCGACAGCACGAACGCACCCGTACTCGCGGACTTCTGGGCCGCGGCGCTGGGCTACGAGGTGGAAGACCCCGGCGCGCTCATCGAGCAGCTGCTGGCCGCCGGCCACATCGATGAGGAGGCGGTCGCCGAACACCGCGGCCGCAAGACCTTCCGCGGCTACGCCGCTATCCGCCACCCCGAGGATCCGTTCGACGAGACCAGCGGCATCGGCCGCGGGCGGCGACTGCTCTTCCAGGACGTCCCCGAGGGCAAGGCCGGCAAGAACCGCCTGCACATTGACGTCCACGGTGAGCCCGGTGGCCTCGACAAGCTGGTAGAGCGACTGGAGGACCTGGGGGCGACTCGCGTCCGCGAAGTGAACAAGGGGCCCGCCGGACAGTGGTGGATCATGCGGGACCCGGAAGGCAACGAGTTCTGCGCCGCGTAGGACCTTGACGACCGCAACCTCCTCTCCCGAGTCTCGGCGGCCACGGATGATCCGTCTTGCCGCCACGGCACGGGGCCGTACGCCGGTCGCCGGCGCCGACCGGCGGGGCCCGGAATGCGCGCGGGCGTGAGGTCATGGTGGACGCGCTCCTCGGCGAGGTCAGGGCGGTAAGTCGTCATGGACGACTTACGCTTGTCATCATCTTGACAAAGCTCGCGGGCAGCCCTGGGACGAGCAAAGGAGTAATCCATGAACCGCCTGAAGGACAAGGCCGCGATCATCACCGGCGCGGGCAGCGGGATAGGCCTGGCCGCGGCGGAGCTGATGAGCCGCGAGGGCGCCCGTGTCCTCGTGGCGGATTACGACGCCGCGTCGGCCGAGAGTGCCGCCGGCGCCATCGTCGAGGCGGGTGGCCTGGCGGTGCCGTGCACGGTGGACGTCACGGACGACACGTCCGTGGGCGACATGGTGGAGGCGGCTGTGCGCGAGTTCGGACGGCTGGACGTGCTCTGCAACCACGTGGGCGGGACGGACCCGCGCAAGGACCTGGACCTGCTCCGCCTCGACCTGGAGGAGTTCGGCCGGGCCGTCGACCTCAACATCCGCTCCACCCTGACGGGCTCCCGGAACGCCGTCCCGCACATGATCCGGGCGGGCGGCGGCTCGATCGTCAACACCGCCTCGGTGGCCGGTCTGGTCGGCGACGTACTCCAGATCTCCTACGGAGCGGTAAAGGCGGCGGTCATCAACATCACCAAGTCCATCGCCGTCCAGTACGGCCCCCAGGGCATCCGCTGCAACGCGGTGGCCCCAGGAGCGATCATGACCCCGGCGCTTCTGGACAACCTTCCCGCCGAGGTGATCGAGGCGCTGAAGGGGTACAACGCGCTTCCCTACCTTGGCGCTCCCGAGGACATCGGTTACACCATGGTCTTTCTCGCCTCCGACGAATCCCGCTATCTGACCGGACAGCTTCTGGTGGTGGACGGGGGAATGACCAGCCAATCCCCCGCCGCTCCTGGACGCCGCGCGATGCTCCCGACGGCATGACACCTTTCGGCCAGGTCATTCCCGGTTCACGGATCAGGCATAATCTGCAAGAAAGGGCCTAATGCCGCGCTCCCCTTTCTGCCTTCACCAGAAGCGGTTATGAGATATGAACTTCCTGGAAAGCTCAAGAAGCGGGCCCTCTTCCCTTTTCGCGTACTGCGCGATATTCCTGGCAGGACAGGCGGCCGGATCCCGGCGGCTCATGGAAAAGACGGAAAAGAGGGCACCATGGACAACCCGGCCGCCCCCGCGCGGGTGCAGGAGACCGGCGCGGCGGCGAAGCAGCCCGGTGGCGAACAGGGGTGGTACGTGGACGGCCGTTGTACGAACTGCGACGTCGCCCGGCAGCTCGCCCCGGGGTTGATCGGTGAGGCCGACCGCCGTTCGGTGGTGCTCCGCCAGCCGTACGGCGAGGCGGAGACCAGGCGGATGCACGCGGCCGCCTTCGCCTGCCCCACCCGCTCGATCCGTCACTCCTCCCGGGCTCTGGACCCGGGGGCGGATCCCTTCCCGCTCACTCTCGACGACTCCGTTCATCTGTGCGGGCACAACTCCCGGCACACCGCGGGAGCCAACTCCTACCTGCTGCGACGCCCGTCCGGGACCATGATGATGATCGACACTCCGCGGTGGGACCGTGGATTGGCGTCGCGGTACGAGACGCTGGGACCCGTCACCGACGTGCTGCTCACGCACCGCGACCACGCCGCGCACGGCCGCCGCTACGCCGACCGCTTCGGCGCCCGCCTGTGGATCCACGAGGGCGACCTCGATGCCGCGCCGGACGCCGACCGGGTGATGCGGGGCGTTGACCCGGTCGAGATCGCCGAGAACGTCATGGCGTACCCGCTGCCCGGACACACCCGGGGAAGCGTGCTCTACGTCGCCGACGAGCGGTACTGCTTCAGCGGCGACAGCTTCTACTGGTCGCGCACCACAGCGGATCTCGAAGTGGCCGAGAGCGTCACCTGGTACTCCATAGAGGAGTTGGCCGCCTCCCTGGCCCGCACAGCCGGCCGCCTCCGCTTCGAGTGGCTCCTTCCAGGTCATGGTGACCGCAGGCGGCTTCCGGCCCGCGAGATGTCCCGGCGGCTGAGCGAGCTCACGACACGGACGCGGGCGCTCCGGCCCCGGCCCGTCGACCTCTCCGCCCTGCGATGGTGAGTGCCGGCCGAGCCGATCCTCCGCGGTCATCGTGGTTCCGGAACGGCGTCGCGGCGAGCCCGGGTGACCAGTGTGAATCCGGCCGTCAGCGGGGTGAGCCCGATGCCGCTCACCCATGCCGGCGCCCGAAGGTCCCAGGAGGCGATCGCGCCGCCGGTCAGCGCGCCCAGGGGGACGGCTGAGATCGACAGCGTGCGGGCGGCGCTGTTGACGCGTCCGAGAAGCCCGGGCGGGACCAGGCGCTGACGCAAGGTGACCGACAGGACGTTCCACACCGCGAAGGCGCCCCCGGTACCGCCCCAGGCGACCGCGGCCGTGACGGGAGTGGGCAGGACCGCCAGCGTCAGGTCGATCAGCGCGCACACCGCCAGGGCCGCCACCTGCAGTGTCCAGCGGTCGAAACGGCGGACCAGCAGCGGCGTGATCACCGCTCCGGCGACGCCCCCGACGGCCCCCGCGGCGAGCACCACACCGTAGCCGGCCTCGCCGACTCCCATGGGGCCCGTGGCCAGCAGGACCAGCGTGGCCTCCCAGGTCATCGTGAGGAAGGTCAGCGCGGCCCCGGCCAGGACGAGGGTCCTGACCGGATGAGGGCGCAGCAGCCAGCGCATGCCGTCGGCCATGTCGGTCAGTACGGCTCTGGCGCCCCGCCCGGAGTCAGCCGGCGGTGGGGCCGCGGTACGAGTCCCGGCCAGCAGCGCGACCGCCACGACGAGGGCCGCGGTGTTCAACCCGAAGGGCAGGGCGAGGGCTGCGGCGAAAAGCACGCCACCCGCCGCCGGGCCGATCAGGTCCTGGCCGACGCGCTCGGCGGTGACCAGCGCGCTGTTGGCCTTCTCCAGGCCGGTGTCGCCAACAATCTTGGGCACGAGAGACTGGGCGGCGTTGTCGTAGGCGGCCTCGCCCACGCCGAGCAGGAAGGCCACGCCGTATACAAGGAGCATCGAGCGGACGTCGGCCAGCAGCGCGGCGGTGAGCAGGAACAGCAGGGCGGCGCGGCCGACGTTGGCGACCACCATGACCGCCTCCGGACGACTGCGGTCGATCAGCGCCCCGAGAGGCAGGCCGAACAGCACCCAGGGCATGAAGGAGCACGCGGTCAGGCCCGCGACCAGTACCGGGTCACGGGTGAGGGTGGCGGCCAGCAGGGGCAGGGCCACCACCCGGATGCCGTCGCCCAGGTTGGACAGGGCCGCGGCGGCGACGACGCGGGGGTAGGCGTTCATACGGGCCGGGCGAGGGCGGCGGCCAGCCGCCCGCGCGGCGCGGGTTCGGGCAGGGCCGCGTGCCTGGCGATGACCTCGCAGGCCAACCGGCCGGGGTCGGCGGTGCCGAGGAAGGCGATCAGGAGAGCGATCCGGTCCTTGGCCTGGCCGGTCAGCGCGTCGGGGTCGTCGCCGAAGCGCCACGGGAAGGTCTCCCGGAGCCGCTCGTCTCCGGCGGCTGCCCGGTCCACGAGCTGGTGCATGACGTCCGCCCAGGTGGGCGGGGTGTCGCCACTGAAGGTGATGTGCACCGACGGCTCTTCGCCGGTCCAGGCGTCATGTACGACGCCGCGCGGAATGTAGAGGGAATCGCCGGGGCGCAGGGTCAGCTCGGCGATGACGGGGGTGTCGTAGCGCTCGCCGGGTTCGGGCAGGGTGCGCGGCCGGCGCTCCGGCGGGGCCTGCAGGCGCCAGTGCTTGGTCCCGTGCACCTGGCGGACCAGGACGGACATGGGGTCGTAGTGCGGTCCCGCACCGCGTGAGCCGGCTGGAGTCAGGTAGGCGCCGGCCGACAGCGGCACGCCGAGCTCGGCCGACAGCTCCGCGCAGAAGTCGGCGATGGTGGGCGCGTAGCGGACCAGTCCGCGCAGCACGACGGTCGCGCCCCCGGCGACCTCGCGCAGAATGGCGTGCGGGTCTGCGACGCCGTCGGCCTGACCGGCGGCGGTGCCGGTGCGGTGGGTGAAGCGCGCGGACGGTAGGTACGCGCCGTCGCGCAGCAGCCGGAGATAGGGGATGCGCAGGCCGCGGTTGACGATGAGGTCCTCGGCCAGCGCCAGGCCGAAGACGTCGTCGAAGCCGCCCAGCCCGGTGCAGTGCAGGACCTCGGCCTCCCAGGCGGCGCGGAGCCGGTCGGTGTCGTCGACGAGGCGGTGCAGGGCCATCGGTCAGCTCCCTTGCAGGCGTACGGCGGGCGGGTCGGTGAGCGCGAGATGCGGGCAGAAACGGGTGGCCCTGGCGGCGAGGTCGCCGAGATCGAGGAAACCCCGGTCGTAGAGGGTGGGAGCGAGATCGGGGGCCTTCCAGCGTCGCAGGCAGAGCCGGGTCAGCGTCTGAGGGGAGATCCGGTCGAGGTGCCGGCCGCGCTCGGCCAGGGTCGCGTTGAGCGTGTCGGCGGCGGCGGCGAGTTCGCGGATCCGGTGGGTGCCGGGCAGCGGGCGGATGGCCTCGGTGAGGGCGGGGATCGGTGCCAGTCCGGACCGCCAGCGGTAGGACCGGACCAGGACGAGCGCCACCGCGCGGACCAGACCGCCGTCCGCAGCCGGATCCTGATGGATGGTCGTGCCGGTTCGTGGGCGCTCTTCTGGATCGAGCCAGCGGGTCCAGGCTTGGGGAAGCCCCGGGTGAGGGTTGTGCGAGCCGTTCGGCGAGGGGAACAGGCCGCGCCGCCGGGCCAGGCCGAACGCGTGGTGGCCGAGCTCGTCGAGGTCCTCGGCGGCGGATCCGGTGATCAGCCGCAGGATCACATGACGGTGCAGTTCGGGATAGTCCTCGGCGTAGAGCTGGGCGGCCGAGACGAGGACGGTGTCGTCGGGATACGCGGCGCGGCGCCAGCGTTCCATGTGGGTGGTGACGGGGGCGGGGCGCCGCCGGGTGGAGGTGCCCGGCAGGTTCCGGGCCAGCCGCCGCAGCAGCGCCAGCGCGTCCTGCGCCTTGACGTCCCAGCTGAGGGCGGGCGCCGCCGTGGTCCGGCGGAGGGTCTCCAGGGCGTTGCCGGAGACGCCTGCGGTGGTGGTGAGAAGCCGCCGCCATGTTCGTTCGGTGAACGGTAGTCTCCGCGCCGCCTCCAGCAGGCGGGTCTCGTCGGCCGGGCCGATCGCGCCGCGCCGTCGCAGCCTGCGTAGTGCCACCCGGACGGAGACCAGGGCGACGGTGTACGGCCGGGCGCCGGCGTCCGGGTCGGCGTGTACCAGCGCCACCTCGTCGTCGCGGTCGATCAGGCCGCTGGAGTAGAGGCGGTGGACGACGCCGTGACCGACCATTCCGAACGGGCCCAGCTCCGCGGCGCGCAAGGCACCCATGCTGGCCGCGCCGTACACCTCGGCCCCCCTGCCGAGGAGCGCGCAGATCTCCTTGTGCCGCACCGAGGCCGACTGGAGGAACTGGCCGTCGACGACGGCGACGCGGTCGCCGGGGCCGGCGTCGCAGGCTGTCAGGTCGCCGTGCCGTACCGGCGGATGCAGGATCGCGCCGGGCAGCGCCTCGCGTGCGGCCTCGGCGGGCAGGGACGGGCCGAGGTAGAGGTGGTCGGTCATGCCGGGCGTCCCGCGCTGACGTCGGCGCGGGAGTCGAAGGCCAGTCCGGGGGCGACGACCTTGACGACCGCGATGCCGGTGGGGCTGGGAAGAACGACCCGCACGGGCTCGTGACCGGTGCGCTCGGCGATGTGGTGCGCCAGGACGCGCGCGTCGGCGGTGAGGTCGGCGGCGCTCGCCGAGCGGCCGTTCCAGGGGACGGGCGTGCCCAGGTCTTCGCGGGCGGTTCCCGCCGAGGCCCGGTAGAGCAGTGCGGGCAGGTCGTCGCGCGCTCCGGCGATCGCGGTCAGGCGGCTCTGCGCGGCCTCGGTCAGTGCCCGGCACAGCGCGATCGCGGGGTCGAGGTGGCATCCGGCGCCGGTGAAGGTGACGGGTAACGCCTCGGAGCGGATGCGGGCCTCGAAACCCGCATGCCGGTACCACGCCCGGCCCCTCGGGGACGCGTTGGCGGCCTCAGGCGGAAGCGGGGGCGAAAGGTCCTCGGCCGGCAGGACCTTGGTCTCTACGGAGATCTAAGACTTCGGGGTGGGATGAGGGCGAAAAGGAAGAACCGCCGTGAGCGGAGGATCCGCCCGGGAAGCGCCGGTGCCGGTGGATGATGACTGAGGGGCGGATCGTCGTGAGAGCCGTTCACATGAGGGGTTCACAGCCCGCCGGGCCGCCCCGTCGCCCCCCGTCGGACACGTACCGATCATCCCGGTCATGCCTTATGGCCCCGCTCGCACGCAAACAGCCTCACGTGCCGGGCACAGCGAGACGCGCCGCGGCGCCGCATGGGCGTGAACCCGCGGACAGGAACGGACGAAAATGAGTACCGACAGAGCCAATCGGAAAACTCCGAGCGATTTCAGCCGCGGGCCGGCGCTGATGCTGACACTGGCCACCGTGGGGTTCGCGGTGAACTTCTGGGCGTGGGCGCTGCTCAGCCCTCTGGGCCCAAGGTTCAAGGAGCTCCTGAGCCTGTCGGCCTCCCAGCAGGCGCTGCTGGTGGCGGTCCCGGTGATCGTCGGCTCGCTGGGCCGCATTCCTGTCGGGGCGCTCACCGACCGGTTCGGCGGCAGGGTGATGTTCCCGCTGATCTCGGCCGCCACCATCGTCCCTGTCCTGTTCATCGGCGTGGCCGGGCAGACCTCGCTGGCGGCGCTGCTGGCCGGCGGGTTCTTCCTGGGGGTCGGCGGGACGGTGTTCGCCGTGGGCGTGCCCTTCGTGAGCGCCTGGTTTCCCCCCGAGCGCCGCGGCCTGGCCGTCGGAGTCTTCGGCATGGGGATGGCCGGCACCGCGATCAGCGCCCTGACCACGGTCAAACTGGTCAGGGCGGGCGGCCCGGCCACGCCCTTCCTGCTCACCGCGGCCGTGCTGACCGTCTACGCCATCGTGTCGGGGCTGTTCCTGCGGGACGCGCCGGGCCGTACGGCGCCGACGCAGTCGACCGCCGCGCGGCTGGTCGCCGCCGTAAGGCTCCCGATCACGTGGCGGGCCTGCATCCTGTACGCGGTGGCGTTCGGCGGCTACGTCGCCTTCTCCGTCTACTTGCCGGTCCACCTGCGGTCGGCCTACGGACTGGAGCAGGCGGACGCGGCGAACCGGATGGCGGGCTTCGTGCTCGTGGCGGTCGTGATGCGCCCGGTGGGGGGCTGGCTGTCGGACCGGATCGGGTCGATCCCGGTGCTGGCCGCGGTGTTCACCGTGGTCGCGTCCTGCGCGGCGGTGCAGGCGTTCACGCCGCCGCTGATGTTCCTGGGCACGGCCGCGTTCTTGGCCATGGCCGCGGCGCTCGGCGCCGGCAGCGGGGCGACCTTCGCGCTTGTCTCCCAGGTGGCCCCGGGCGACAAGGTTGGTTCGGTCACCGGCCTGGTCGGCGCCGCCGGCGGCCTGGGCGGGTTCGTTCCGCCGCTGGTGATGGGCTTCGTCTACGGCCGTTTCGGTTCCTACGGCCTGGGCCTGGCCCTGCTGGCCGGGGTGGCGGTGCTGACGTTGGCCGTGGTCCGCTCAACCGCCCGGGGTCACGCGGCCGTGCCCCCGGCGCCGTTGGTCTCCTCACGGTGAGGTCGGCACGGTGAGGTCGGCACGGGAGGCCCGCCGCCGGAGGCTCCGGCGGCGGGCGGGTGGCCCCTGATCTCCAGACCGGACTCCCATGACCAGGTAAAAGGGAGGGGGTGACGGCAGCTTTGGGGTCCTTCGGACTTGAAAATGGGACTAAAGGCCCTGAGCTGGTCATACAGTCAGCCGCAAAGATCAAGGTTTTAGCAGCATCGGGCCGGAGCGGCACAGGTGGCGCACAGGTCAAGGGCACAGGATCTTCTGTGCAGCTATATGGCCATAAAAACACCGATGACGGGCACGTCCGGTTCGTGACAAGGGAAAGAGGGTCACCTATGGCGGGTATGGACGGGCCGGTCAGCGACGCCCTGTTACGGCTGGGGCGCCACCTACGGCCGGGCCGGGTCGGTGACGACCTGCGGACCGTGCACCAGATCGGCGGACGCCGGGGGGACGCCTTCTACCGCGATCGGTGGAGCCATGACAAGGTGGTGCGCTCCACCCACGGCGTGAACTGCACCGGATCGTGCTCGTGGAAGGTCTACGTCAAAGACGGGATCATCACCTGGGAGTCCCAGCAGACCGACTACCCCACCGTCGGCCCCGACCGCCCGGAGTACGAACCGCGCGGCTGCCCGCGCGGCGCCGCCTTCTCCTGGTACACCTACTCCCCCACCCGGGTGCGCTTCCCCTACGCGCGCGGCGTGCTGGTGGAGATGTACCGGCAGGCCAAGGCCCGGCTGGGCGATCCGGTCCAGGCGTGGGCGGAGATCACCACCGACCCGGAGCGGCGGCGCCGCTACCAGTCGGCCCGGGGCAAGGGCGGCCTGGTCCGCATCACCTGGCCGGAGGCCACCGAGATCATCGCCGCGGCCCACGTGCACACCATCAAGACCTACGGCCCCGACCGTGTCGCCGGCTTCTCCCCGATCCCGGCCATGTCGATGGTCTCCCACGCCTCCGGTGCCCGGTTTGTCTCGCTGATCGGCGGCACGATGCTGTCGTTCTACGACTGGTACGCCGACCTGCCGGTGGCCTCCCCGCAGGTGTTCGGCGACCAGACCGACGTACCGGAGTCGGCCGACTGGTGGGACGCGGCCTACCTGATGCTGTGGGGCTCCAACGTGCCGGTGACGCGCACCCCCGACGCCCACTACATGGCCGAGGCCCGCTACCGCGGCCAGAAGGTCGTCGTGGTCAGCCCCGACTACAGCGACGCGACGAAGTTCGCCGACGAGTGGCTGGCGCCGCACCCGGGCACCGACGGCGCTCTGGCCATGGCGATGGGGCACGTGATCCTCAAGGAGTTCTTCGTCGACCGGCAGGTGCCGTACTTCACCGACTACGTCAAGCGCCACAGCGACCTGCCGTTCCTGGTGACGCTGACCGAGCGCGAGGAGGGCGGGTACGTGCCCGCCAAGTTCCTGACCGCGGCCGATCTCGGGGAGGCGGGCGATGAGGCGGCGTTCAAGACGGTGCTCGTCGACGCCGCCACCGGCGAGCCGGTCGTGCCCAACGGCTCGCTCGGCTTCCGTTACTCCGAGCGGGGCCAGGGGCGATGGAACCTCGACCTGGACGGCGTCGACCCGCAGCTGACGCTGCACGGCGGGCGGAGCGCGACGGTGCTGCTGCCCCGCTTCGACCAGGCCGCCGACGGTGACGGGGCCGGCGGGGTGCTGCGGCGCGGCGTGCCGGTGCGCGAGATCGCCGGCAGGCTGGTGACCACGGTCTTCGACCTCATGCTCGCCCAGTACGGCGTCGCCCGGAAGGGCCTGTCCAGCGGGACCGGCGGCGAGGAGCCGCGCGCGCGGGGCGGGCGGGACCGGCCGCCGGGCTACGACGACCCGCCGGGCTACGACGACGCGAGCGCGCCGTACACGCCGGCCTGGCAGGAGACGATCACCGGCGTACCGGCCGCGAAGGCGATCAAGATCGCCCGCGAGTTCGCCCGCAACGCCGAGGAGTCCAACGGCCGATCCATGATCATCATGGGGGCGGGCACCAACCACTGGTTCCACTCCGACACCATCTACCGCTCCTTCCTGGCACTGACGACGCTGACCGGCTGCCAGGGCGTCAACGGCGGCGGCTGGGCCCACTACGTGGGGCAGGAGAAGTGCCGCCCGGTCACCGGATGGGCGCAGATGGCCTCCGCCCTGGACTGGTCGCGCCCGCCCCGGCAGATGATCGGCACCGCGTACTGGTATCTGCACACCGACCAGTGGCGCTACGACACCTACAGCGCCGAGGTGGTCTCCTCCCCGCTGGGCGACGGCGCGTTCGCCGGCAAGGCGACCGCCGACCTGCTGTCGGCCTCGGCGCGGATGGGCTGGATGCCGTCCTATCCGACGTTCGACCGCAACCCCCTGGAACTGGCCGACGAGGCCGCCGCCGCGGGCCGGGAGGCGGGGCCGTACGTCACCGAGCAGATCGCGGCGGGCACGCTGGGCTTCGCCTGCGAGGACCCCGACGCGCCGCGGAACTGGCCGCGCGTGCTGACGGTGTGGCGGGCCAACCTGCTCGGTTCCTCGGCCAAGGGCAACGAGTACTTCCTGCGTCACCTGCTGGGCACCGACTCCTCCGTCCGAGCCGAGGAGGCCGCCCCGCAACAGCGGCCGCGGGACGTCACATGGCGGCAGGAGGCGCCACAGGGCAAGCTCGACCTGCTGCTGTCACTGGACTTCCGGATGACCTCCACGACGCTGTTCTCCGACATCGTGCTGCCCGCCGCCACCTGGTACGAGAAGCACGACCTGTCGTCCACCGACATGCACCCGTTCGTGCACGCCTTCTCCCCGGCCATCGACCCGCCCTGGCAGACCCGCACCGACTTCTCGGCCTTCGCCGCCATCGCCAAGGCCTTCAGCGCGCTGGCCGCCACCCACCTGGGCGTGCGCAGAGACCTGGTGGCGGTGCCGCTGCTGCACGACACGCCCGACGAGTTCGCCACCCCCGGCGGCGTCGTGGACGACTGGCGGGCCGGCGGACGGGCGCCCGTGCCGGGCCGGAACTTCCCGAAGATCGTCACGGTGGAGCGGGACTACGGGGCGATCGCGCAGAAGATGGCCGCACTCGGCCCGCTGATGGAGAAACTCGGCGCCACCACCAAGGGCCTGACGTTCGACGTGTCGGGCGAGATCAAGCGGCTCGGCCGGATGAACGGCACCGTCCGCGGCGGCGTGGCCGACGGCCGGCCGTCGCTGGCCCGCGACACCGACATGTGCGAGACGATCCTGGCCCTGTCGGGCACCACCAACGGCCACCTGGCCGCGCAGGGCTTCGCGACCCTGGGCCGCCGCACGGGCACGAGCTTCGACGGGCTCGCCGACGAACACAAGAGGATCACGTTCGCCGACACGCAGGCCCGGCCGGTGCCGGTGACCACCTCACCGGAGTGGTCGGGCAGCGAGAGCGGCGGGCGCCGCTACTCGGCCTTCACCATCAACGTCGAGCACCGCAAGCCCTGGCACACCCTCACCGGCCGCCAGCACTTCTTCCTCGACCACGACTGGATCCACGAGGCCGGTGAGGGGCTGCCGGTCTACCGGCCGCCGCTGAACATGACCGCGCTGTTCGGCGAGCCGGCCGTCGGCGAGGGCGGTGAGCAGGGCATCACCGTCCGATATCTGACGCCGCACTCCAAGTGGTCGATCCACTCCGAATACCAGGACAACCTGCTGATGCTGACGCTGTCGCGGGGCGGGCCGACCATCTGGATGAGCCCCGCCGACGCCGGGCGCGCCGGTATCGGCGACAACGACTGGGTGGAGGCGCTCAACCGCAACGGCGTCGTGGTGGCCCGCGCGATCGTCTCGCACCGTATGCCGGCTGGAACGGTGTACATGTACCACGCCCAGGAACGGGTCGTGGACGTGCCCAGGAGCGAGGCCTCCGGCAGGCGCGGCGGCATCCACAACTCCCTGACCCGGCTGCTGATCAAACCCACGCACCTGATCGGGGGTTACGCCCAGCTGTCGTTCGCGTTCAACTACCTGGGCCCGACCGGTAATCAGCGTGACGAGGTCACCGTGATCCGCCGCCGCAACCAGGAGGTCGACTACTGATGCGCGTCATGGCTCAGCTCGCCATGGTCATGAACCTGGACAAGTGCATCGGCTGCCATACCTGCTCGGTCACCTGCAAACAGGCATGGACCAACCGGGCCGGTACCGAATACGTCTGGTTCAACAACGTCGAGACCCGCCCCGGCCAGGGCTACCCCCGCACCTACCAGGACCAGGACAGGTGGAAGGGCGGCTGGCGGCTGAACAGGCGAGGCCGGCTGACACCGAAGGCCGGCGGCCGGCTCAGGAAGCTCTTGTCCATCTTCGCCAACCCCCTGATGCCGTCGATCCAGGACTACTACGAGCCCTGGACCTACGACTACGACCGGCTGTTCTCCGCGCCCATGCAGGACGACACCCCGGTCGCCCGGCCCCGCTCACTCATCACCGGCGAGCCCACCAAGATCAGCTGGAGTGCGAACTGGGACGACGACCTCGCCGGCGGTCCCGAGCTCGCGCCCGCCGACCCCGTCCTGCGCAAGATCTCCGGCCAGGTCCGGCTCGACTTCGAAAACGCCTTCATGTTCTACCTGCCGCGCATCTGCGAGCACTGCCTCAATCCCTCGTGCGTCGCCTCCTGCCCCTCCGGGGCGATGTACAAAAGATCCGAGGACGGCATTGTCCTGGTCGACCAGGACCGCTGCCGCGGCTGGCGGATGTGCGTGACCGGCTGCCCGTACAAGAAGGTGTACTTCAACCACCGCACCGGCAAGGCCGAGAAATGCACCTTCTGCTTTCCCCGCGTGGAGGTGGGCCTGCCCACCGTCTGCTCGGAGACGTGCGTGGGCCGGTTACGCTACATCGGGATCATCCTCTACGACGTCGACCGGGTGACCGAGGCCGCCTCCGTCGCCGAGGAGAAGGACCTGTACGAGGCGCAGAGAGGCGTCATGCTCGACCCCCACGACCCGGCCGTGATCGACGCGGCCCGCGCCGAGGGCATCCCGGAGGACTGGCTGGAGGCGGCGCGCCGCTCCCCCGTCCACCGGCTGATCTTCGAATTCGGGGTGGCGCTGCCGCTGCACCCCGAATACCGGACCATGCCGATGGTCTGGTACATCCCGCCGCTGTCGCCGGTGGTGGACGTGCTCAGCGGCACCGGCCACGACGGTGAGGACGCCGGCAACCTGTTCGGCGCCATCGACGCCCTGCGTATCCCGATCGGCTACCTGGCCGAGCTGTTCACCGCCGGAGACCCCGAACCGGTGCGGGCCGTACTGCGCCGCCTGGCCGCGATGCGCTCCTACATGCGCCGCGTCAACCTCGGCCAGGAGCGCGAGGAGTCGATCGCGGCCGCGGTCGGCATGACCGGCCGGGGCA
Source organism: Streptosporangium sp. NPDC006007 (assembly GCF_040614315.1). Taxonomy (NCBI): domain Bacteria; kingdom Bacillati; phylum Actinomycetota; class Actinomycetes; order Streptosporangiales; family Streptosporangiaceae; genus Streptosporangium; species Streptosporangium sp. NPDC006007. The sequence continues at coordinate 72,608 of NZ_JBEXUG010000009.1, forward strand.
TCGAGGAGATGCACCGGCTGCTGGCCATCGCCGCCTACGGCGAACGCTACGTCATCCCCAAGGCCCACGCCGAGCAGGGCGCGCGACTGGAGGAGGCGGCCACCGGCTGCAGCCTCGACTACGAGGGCGGCCCCGGCATGGGCGGCCCGTTCGGTGAGGCCTCCGGCATGCCCGCCCCGATCGCGGTGGAGAACTTCCACATGCTCAAGAGGCGGCAGACGGACGACGGCCCGGAGGGGGCCGATGAGCTGCGCGGCCGGGTCAACCTCCTCAACTGGGACGGCAGGGGCACACCCGACGGCCTGTTCCCGAAGAACGGCGAGAACGGGAAGGGACGATCATGACGGCTCTGGGCGAAGGCGGGCTGCGCACCGCCCACATGGTGGCCGCGGTGACGCTCGGCTACCCCGACGAGCGGCTGTACGGCGGGCACGAGATCCTGTCCGAAGCGGTGGCCGGCCTGCCCGCCGGGGAGGTCCGCGACCGGCTGGCCGCCTTCCTTGAGCACGCCGCGACCACCGGCCGGGCCGAACTGGCCGCCCACTACGTGTCGACGTTCGACCTCAAGCGGCGCTGCTGCCCATACCTGACCTACTACGCCCACGGCGACACCCGTAAGCGCGGCGCGGCGCTGCTGCGGTTCAAGCACGCCTTCCGCGGCGCGGGCTTCGAACTCGCCGACGGGGAACTGCCCGACCATCTGGCGGTGGTGTGCGAGCTGTCCGCGCGCGGCGCGGTCCGAGAGGCCAGGCGCCTGCTGCAGGAGAACCGCGCGGGCGTGGAACTGCTACGCAGGGCGCTGGAGGCCGAGAACTCGCCGTACGCCGACGTGGTGGCCGCGGTGCTGGCCACGCTCGGCCCGGCGAGCCGGCGCGACCAAGAGGCCGCGCTGCGGCTGGCGACGCAGGGACCGCCGGCCGAGGAGGTCGGGCTGGAGCCCTACGCGGTTATGGAGGCGAGCAGGTGAACGCGGTGAACGTGCTGCTGTGGGTGGTGACGCCGTACATCGCGCTCACCGTATTCGTGCTCGGGCACGTGTGGCGCTATCGCTACGACAAGTTCGGCTGGACCACCCGTTCGTCGCAGATGTACGAATCAAGGCTGCTGCGCATCGGCAGCCCGCTGTTCCACTTCGGCATCCTGGTCGTGCTGCTCGGCCACATCGGCGGGCTGGTGATCCCCAAGAGCTGGACCGAGGCGGCGGGCGTCAGCGAGGAGGCCTACCATGTCGTCGCGGTCGGGCTGGGCACCATCGCGGGCGTGGCCACCCTCGGCGGCCTGGCGATCCTGATCTACCGGCGCCGCACCGTCGGCCCGGTGTTCACCGCCACCACCCGCAACGACAAGTTCATGTACGCGACGCTGAGTCTGGTCATTGTGCTGGGCCTGGCCGCCACGGTCGCGGCCAACGTCGTCGGCGGCGGCTACGACTACCGCACCACCATCTCGCCGTGGTTCCGTTCGATCTTCTACTTCCAGCCCGATCCGGCGCCGATGGCCGGCGCGCCGCCGCTGTTCCGGCTGCATGCGCTCAGCGCGCTGCTGCTGTTCGCGATCTGGCCGTTCACCCGGCTGGTGCACATGCTCACCGCGCCCATCGGCTACCTGACCCGGCCCTATGTCGTCTACCGCAGCCGTGACGAGCAGCGGGCCGGCTCCCGGGCCCCCCGGCGAGGCTGGGAGCCGTCTCGCTGACCGCCCCGCCGGCGCCGCCACACCCTCACGCTGCACGAGCCCCAAAGCAGCGCCGGCGATGCCCCGGCGCGACAACCGCAACGAGCGACGATCGGGTCTCACAGCCTCGCGTGCGCCGCCGATCCAGTTCGCTCATGGGCGCCAGTCTGCCGTCCGCCTGATCCCCGCCGTTCGCCGGAGACGCCAACACGACCACACCGGGCCGCATCACCTTCGAGCTGATCAGCTGCCCGGCCCCCTGGAAGACGAGTGCCCCTTCCCGGCCACGTCCCCCAGGGGGACGCCGTGGAGGCTGAGCAGCATGAGCAGGGCGCAGCCGCCGGTGAGGGCGATGTCGGCGACGTTGCCGACGAACAGGCCGCCGTAGTCGATGAAGTCGACGACATGGCCCTGGGCGAAACCGGGCGGGCGGAAGAGGCGGTCGAGCAGGTGGGAGATGGCGCCGCCCAGTAGCGCGCCCAGCACGACGGCCCAGGCGGGCGAGCGCAACCGCCGACCGGCGTACAGGATGCCGGCGACCGCGGCGGCGGCCGCAAGGGTGAACACCCACGTCGCCCCCGCGCCGATCGAAAACGCGGCACCGGGGTTGAACAACAGCCGCAGCTGGATCAGTCGCGGGATCACCGTGATGCGCTCACCGTCCGAGAGCGCCGAGGTCGCCCAGGACTTGGATGACTGGTCGCCGAGAAGAACCAGCGCGGCCAGCACGAGCATCAGCCCATATGGCCGCGTTCCTCGCCGTCTCGTCCCCTGCGAACTGCGTCCGACCGGCACCCCTACCCCGCAATCTGCGATCTTCTCGCATCGAATCTAGCGAAACCCCTGTCCGCGCGCGACGCCGGCGTGCGATGCCGGGCGGGGGCGGCTCCGGCCATCGGCGCCGGCGAAGCCGTGGAAGGCCTCGGCGCCGGAGAGCGCGGCAGGGCGTTTCAGGAGGGACGCTGCCGCGGAGTCCCCGGGGGTTGTGAGAGGCCACGTGCGGACTCGCCGGCGGGGGTCTCGGCCTGCCGGCCGGCACCGTCCCGCGAGGGATCCCCGGCCGGGAAAAAGATCGCGCTCGCCAGGTGAGGGCTGCGACCCGGCGCGGGCCCGTTGCCCCATCTGGCGGCGACGACCTCGCGCAGCTCGCCGAGCATCTCCGCGAGCTCGTCGCGGCTGAGCCAGAGAACGCTCTGCCGGTAGCCCACCAGGTCGGCGGCCGGGTCGGCTCCGTCCCGGCTGAGGTAGGCGTCGAACTCGGCGAGCAACGCGGCCATGGCCGCGGTGAATCCTCGGCGGTGGTCGTCCAGGGACATCGACGCGGCCGCGTCGGCGTCGATCACTGTCCGGTCCCGGCGCAGCCGGTAATGGCGTTCGACGGCGCCGTGCACGCGCTGTTCACCGGCGACCTCCAGCACCCCCGCGCCGGCCAGGAGGCCGACGTGCCGGTACACGGTGGTCTTCGGGACGTCGGGCAGGCGGGCGCACAGGTCTGAGGTGGTGTGGGTGCGCCCGCCGGACATGACGTGCACGATGCGCAGCCGGACCGGGTGAAGGAGCAGATCGAGGATGTCCATCCCCTTACTTTCCCATATCTGATACCGTCCCCAAAATTGGGAAAGCAATCGAAGGGATTAGAGATGACCATGAACACTCCGGCAGGGACGGCCCGGCTCAGTGACGAGGCGGTGATCGCACTGCGCACGCTCGATCCGGCCGAGCCACTGGACGACCTCGAATGGCTGGACGAGGCGATCGGTGACGCACGGGTGGTGGCGATCGGCGAGAGCGCGCACTACAACCGCGAATTCTTCCGGCTCCGCCACCGCCTGCTGCGCTACCTGGTCGAACGGCACGGATTCGGCGCCTACGCGATGGAGACCGGATTCGTCGAAGGATGGCTGGTCGACAGCTGGGTCCGAGACGGCGGTGAGGAGCGGCTCGGCCAGGTCATGGCGGACGGCATGACGTCACTGATGGGACTGTGGACGCCGATGCGCGCCCACCTGGAATGGACCCGCCGGCACAACGGCGGCGCCTCACACCCCGTCGGGTTCTACGGGATCGACCTGCCCGGCTCGATGGTCTCCCTGCTACCCGGCCTGGACACCGTAACCGCCTACCTCGCGCAGGCCGATCCGGATTTCCAGGTCGACCCGGGCATCCGGGAGACGGCCGCCGTCTTCGCGGCGCCGTCCGCGTTCTCCGCGCCCGCGGCCATCTCCACCTACGGGAGGCTCGCACCCGAGACCAGGGACGCGCTCACGGCGGGCCTTGGTGACCTCTCCGCGCGCATGACGGACCGGCGCCCGGACTACCTTCGGCGGGCCACCGCCGACGCCTACGAGCGCGCGCTCCGCTCGCTGCGCGTCACGGTCACCCTCGACGCGATGTTCCGGGAGCTGTCACGCGGCGACCAGGGAGCGATGATGTGCAACCGCGAGGCCGCGATCGCGGACACGGTCGAATGGATCCTGCACAGGGAGGACCGGATCGTCCTCGCCGCCCACAACGGCCACGTCCAACGCGGGCCCGGCGCCATTCCCGGCATACCCACGATGACCCCGATGGGCATGCACCTCGCCGACCGGCTGGGCTCGGACTATCTCGCCATCGGCACGACCTCGGGAACCGGCCAGATCCTCAACACGGGAGCCGACTTCTACACCGGCGTCCTCTTCACGGCCATGGAGGCACCCCGGCCCGACAGCATCGACGGACTCATGGCCGCAAGCCACGACGGGCCCTTCGCGACCGACCTGCGGCGGCTGTCGCCGGCCGACACCGGCGCCGTCCGGGCCGCCTCCCGGCAGCGTGCCGGCATCGGCACCTTCTACTCCGACCAGAGCCCACTGGACGCCTTCGACATCATCGTCCACCTCCCGCACGTCACGGCGGCCGAACCCGACCACGCCGCGCTCGCCCACGCTCCCCACGACGTACAGCGGGCATTCTCCCAGTGGAGGCCGGAGTGACACCCGTGCCGACGAATGACCGTTCTGAATCTTCACACGAACTGCCGGCCGCACCCCCGGAGCGGGTGAGTTCGAGGGGCATGTGCACGGCCTGCGCGGTCCAGGGATCAGCCCTCGCCGGCACGCCCAAGGGATCCTCCAGGAACGTTTTCACCCACCGAACGGCCACGAGCCGGAGGCTGAAACCGAGTCGCATGTGCTCGCCGCGGCGCCGCTCGATCAGCCTCCGGTCCTCCTCATTGAGGAAGAACACCCGTTCCAGGTCTGCGCGCGAAGACACCTCCGCGTACCAGCCGTACGCCGACCCCTCGCCATCGGCCAAGAACTCCACCACCGGCATAAGCCGCCGACGATGTGCGGGGGATCACCAGGGGGCGTCACTGTCGACGATGCGCCACAACCGGTCTGTGGAGCTTTGGTCCTGGGCGAGATAGAGGGAGTTCCAGACTCCGGAGCCCTGATAGATGTTGAGGGTCAATGCCAAGGAGGTGTTCACGCGAGGACGCAGGCGGCCCCAGCCGGTCTCGCCGCCCGCCGCGGTGTCCTCCCTCGCGCGGCTCCAATCCTGGAGGGCCGACCCGTCGCAGGTTTTGACGATCACGATGTCGTTGGCTCCGGGGGCACCGATGATCGGTTGCAGGCACTTGTCGGCCGCCTCGTTCTTGATCACCCAGTAGCCGTCACCCCCGGTGATCCAGGTCCACTTGGCGGTCCTGTAGTTCCAAGGGGGAAAACGCAGTGAGACGGCGTGGGCTCCCTCACCGACGCCATCGCCGTACAGAGCCAGGCGGCTGCCGTCCATCCGGTTGATGATCCTCTGGTCGGGCCGGGAGGTATCGGCGTGGGCGGGGGCCGAGACGGCGGTCAAGCCGGCCAGAGTGAGGGCGGCCACAGCCAGGGACGAGACGATTCTGTGCATGCTGAAGGGTTCCTCTGCATTCGGAGACGACCACAAAAAGTATCCATTTAATTACCGAACGTAGTGAACGATCTTCGGTGGACGCTTCCCTGTCCCAGCAGCCACACAACTCACACTCCCCGGGCACTGTGAAGACGGGGAAGAAACAGAGCGATGTCGTGCAGACGAATACCGGCAGGGTCGCCTCAGCCGCGTCCGCCATCACACCCACCGAACGTGCCGCACCCCGGCGCGCACCCGGCGCCGTCCTGCCCGCTCCCGGAGAAGCCCCGCCAGCGGCGGCTACTCCTCGACCGCCCCGCCGATACGCCGAAGATGCCGCCGGAAGGTGTACGACGGATCGGCGGCGCGCCGCGCCAGGTAGTCGTCGAAAGCCGTCTGCCGGCGCAACGTCTCACCGGCCCGGATCCGGCGGGCCTGCTCACGCTCGGTCCGCCGAATCCGGAGCGCCGTCGCCAGCACCTCCTCGACACACTCGGCGGCGACGAACAGCACCCCGTCGGCGTCACCGAAGACGACGTCGTCATCACTCACCAGATGCGGCCCGAACCGCGCAGTGGCCTGCGCCTCGGGCTCCCGCTCATCCAGCCGCACCGGACCAGGCGGATAACCGCCGTAGCTGAACACCGGAAGGCCGATCTCCACCAGTTCCGGCGTGTCGCGATGCAGCCCCCACACCACCAAGGCCGCCACCCCCGCCGCCTCGGCCTCCAGTACGGCGAGGTCACCGACACAGGCCTCATCCACCCTGCCGCCGTTGTCGACGACCAGCACATCACCCTGCCCGGCCCGGCTCAACACCTCCAAGAACACGTCCACACTGCCGTAGTGGCGCACCGGCAGCGCACGTCCCGCGATCCGGTGTCCGGAAACGACAGCGCCGATGCCGACCGGCGCGACGCGCAGCGGCACCCCGCCCCGGACACAGGCGTCGGCCACCAGCGGCGTGGACAGATCGGCGAAAGCCTTCAGCACGATGTTCTCCCCAGCTCGGCCCCGCCACCGCCGACACCCGGACGCGGCGGGCAGTGCGGTGATCCTACCGGTGACCGGCTCAACACACCGACGGCACGAGTCGCGACGGAACAAACAGGTATCACCGCGCACATCAGGAGCCGCCCTGACGGCGAAGGACGAAAGCCCCGCGGGCCGCCGCAAGCGGGAACGGCTCCTCCCCCTCCTGGATCGTCAGCGGCAGCCATACGACCACCACCCGCGCGTACCACCCGTGAACTCGCCGTCGGACGCTACGGCGTCCCCAGATAGGTGTCGAGCGCGGCCGCGCCCGCCAGCATCGCCAGGCCCCGCGCCGTCAGCCGGTCCCGCCACTCCCGCAGCGTCGCCCGCAGCGGCTCCGGCCCGCCCGCCGTCCGCACCCGCTCCAGCACCCGCGCGATCTGCTCCAACCCGTACCCACCCCGCCGCAACTGGTGGGCCAGCAGCACGTCGCGCACGTCGGCGGAGGTGTAGACACGATAGCCGGTGCGCGGATCGCGCCGAGGCACGATCAGCCCGGCCCGCTCCCATTTACGCAACGTCGCCGGCCGGATATCGAGCCTGCGCGCCAGCGGCCCGATGAACGTCACCCCCGGCTCCAGCTCACGCGGCGGCGCCAGATCACGCAACGCCCCTTCCACGGCCTCCAGCGTGCACCGGTCACCGGCCAGCTGCGCGTGGCCCTCATCGATCAGCCGCAACGCCCCCTCGACCGCGCCGCCGTTCACGGCCCGCATGATCGCCCCCGCGGACGCGTGGCCGTGCGCGGGGATCAACGCCAGGAACGTCCGCAACGCCGCCGCGTGACGCGGAGCGTAGACGCGGTAGCCGTGCGGCGAGCGCCCGGCCGGCGGCAGAATCCCCGCCTCCTCGTAGTTGCGCACCGCCTGAGTGGACAGGCCGTGCTCTCGCGCCAGATCGATCGGCCGCAACCGCATTTTGAAGGTAAGTCCTCGTCAAAAGCCGAAAATATCACCAAAGTTTACACCGAGTGTTCAACGATACCGTTAAAGGCATGGATATCAAGGACACGGCCCGGCCACTCGACGGCGCGGGCGTATCGGCGTTCCTCCAGTCGCTTCCCGCCAAGCCCCTGCTACTCGGCCTGGGCGAGGCCAGGCACTTCGTAGGGGAACTGGGCGAGTTGCGCAACGAGATCTTCCAGCACCTGGTCAAACACGAGGGCTACCGGTCATTCGCCATCGAGAGCGACTGCCTCAAGGGCCTCGTGGTGGACGACCACATCACGACGGGCGCGGGCACGCTCGACGACGTCATGGAACGCGGCTTCAGCCACGGCTTCGGCGCGTCCCCGGCCAACCGCGAACTCGTGCGCTGGATGCGCGCGTACAACGAGGAGCACGACGAAAAGCTCCGGTTCTTCGGCTTCGACGGCCCTCTGGAGTATTGGGCCGAGAGCCCGCGCCAGGCACTCACCGCCCTCCACACCCTCCTCGACGGCCCCCTCCCCTGCACCATGGAAACCCTCGACGCACTGCTCGGCCCGGACGACCGGTGGACGAACGAGGCCACGGTCATGGACCCGTCCCAGTCGATCGGCCGATCCACCGACGCCCAGCGGCTGCGACTGCTCGCCGACGACCTGGTGGCACTGCTCGACACTCAGGTGCCGCGGCTGAGCGCGAAAGACAGAGAGCGGGCGGCACTGTACGGACGCACCGCCATCGGCCTGCTCCGCTACCACTCCTGGATGGCCGGCACGTCCCCGGCGCGGATGACGCGGCTGTCGGCCCTGCGGGACGCGATGATGGCCGCCAACCTGCGTGCCGTCGCCGGACAGGGCCCCGCCCTGGTCTTCGCCCACAACCTCCACCTGCAGCGGAACAAGAGCCTCATGCGGCTCGGCGACCTGCCGCTGGAGTGGTGGAGCGCGGCGGCGATCACCGAAGCGCACCTGGGCGACCGGTACGCCTTCCTGGCCTCCGCCTTCGGCACGGTCGGCGACAACACCCCGCCCCCGGACACCGTCGAGGGCATCCTGTCCACGCTCCCGTGGGACCGCTCTCTCATCGACGCCCGCCGCCTGGCCGAAGCAGTCACGGAGCCCGCCCCGCGCGTCTCCCACGATTTCGCCTATTTCCCGCTGGACCCGGCCCAACTCGCCACGATCGACGGTGTCGTCTTCCTCAAGCAGGCTGACACGCTGGGCTGACAGGCGTGCGCGTGTCAGGCTGAGCCGGCACGCGCACGCATCGATCACACCATTCACGTCCGGCGTGCGCAGCTCCTCGGTCCTGCGGTCCGCGGTGAACGGCATCCACCAGAGCTCGGCGCTCTGCTTGGTTTTGGGGAGGGTCTTTAGTCCACTTTAAATGATCTTGAACCCAAACGATCGCCTTTACAATGTAGATTAATAAGTAGATTAATAAAAGGCGGTCGGCTTTCGGTGAAATCCCACTCCCGGGACGCCACTGATGATCGTGACATCGGCTTTCGGGCTGTGTCCGCCCGGAGGCCCGAAGTCCCCCGACGTGCCCGGGGACTAGGCGACCAGGGCCGGGCAGGCCGCTCCCCTGCCGTCTCCCAGCCCCCGCATGGCCCATGAGGCGATGACAGTCGGCCTTTCGGACGGCTCCAGGGGTGTCCGTGGTGAAACCGGCCGGCTCCGCACCGGAAACGAGGGAGGCGGGAGGACGGGATTCACGGCTGGACCGCGGGCTCGGGCATGGGCACGGGCTCCTCAAGCCAGGCACGGATCACCGGAAAGGTCCGCTGGGCGATCAGCCGCTGACCGGCGTCGTTGGGGTGGAAGAAGTCCCATTTACTGACGTGGTCCAGCGTGAACGGGCAGTTGAACAGGGCGTTGCCGTCGAACTTGCAGGCCGGGCCGTACGCGGCGCAGACCCGTGCCAGGGCGGCGTTGTAGCCGGCCACCCTGGCACGCACCCGGTCACGGCGGGCCTGGTCGGCCGGCGCGGTCGAGGTGGGCCTGGCCAGCATGGTGGGGCAGATCCGGCCCAGCGACCAGAACCCGCGCGCCGCCACGTTGTCCTTGCCGACCCGCCAGAGCCGCTTGACGTCGGGGATGCTCGCCACGAACACCCGGCCTGCGGGGCGGGCGGTCCGGAACAGTTTCAGCGCCTCGGCCACGCGCCTCTCGTAGACGCTCACCGGGGTCATCCGCCGTTCCTCCGCCACGCACGCGTCCTGGGCGCCGATCAGAACCGTCACGTAGTCGGCGTTCCGCTCGACCGCACCGGCCACCTGCCCGGCCAGATCCGCGCTGGTCGCCCCCGCGACGGCGAGACTCACGTTATGCCCGAAGAGATCCTCGTTCACGTCCAGCATCCGCAGGTAGTGGCTCTGGACGGCCGGGTTGTCCCCCGCCGACCAGGAACGGGACGCGCAGGCGACGTACCAGCCGCAGGCGTTGAACCCGGCACTGATCGAGTCTCCGAGCGCGGCCATCACCACCGGCCGCCACGGCTCGGCGCCCGCCGCCGGGGGGGCGGCCCAGACCGCCGCGAGCACGGCGACCCCTGTGAATGCGGTCACAGTCCTGCCGAACATGGCACCTCCGAACTGAGAGATCACGTCAGCTTCGGATGTATCACCGCAGGACAGCGAGGTGCCCTCCGTTGACCGAGTGCCTTGGTTTTCTTGACAGAGCGTGGCGGCCGTGCTGATCGGGGACCGGCCTCCGGACGCGTCCGGTTCGCGGCATAGAGTGTTTCGGGTGAGTGTCGCGCTCGGACTGACCCGTCCCCTCGTGGTGAGAACCACCCTTGTCGACGATCCCTGCGACCTGCTCGCGCGGCTTCCCGAGACCGCCTCCTACGCCTGGATCAGGCACGGTGAGGGTCTGGTGGGCTGGGGAGAGGCCGCGCGGGTGGCGGTGCCCCCGGGCACCGGGCGATTCGACTGGGCCCGCACCTGGCTGTCGGCCATCTTCGGCGACGCCCATGTCGACGACGACGTCGGCGCCCCCGGCTCGGGCCCCGTCGCCTTCGGCTCCTTCACCTTCGACCCGGAGGCCTACGGCTCGGTCCTCGTCGTGCCCCGGGTCGTCCTGGCCCGCCGCGACGGCCGAGCCTGGCTGACCACCGTCGGCGAGGAGCGACTCGACCTGGTCGCCCCGCCCCGCACCCCGGGGGGGATCCGGTACGGCGACGGCAGCCTGACCGCCCCGGAATGGGAGCACGCCGTGGCGCTGGCCGTGCGGCAGATCAGGTCGGGGCGGCTGGAGAAGACCGTGCTCGCCCGCGACCTGGTCGCCGTCGCCGAGCGGCCGATCGACGTTCGCGTGCTGCTGGCGCGCCTGGCGGACCGCTACCCCGACTGCTACACCTTCTCCTGTGCCGGCCTGGTGGGCGCCACCCCCGAGTTGCTGGTCAGGCGCACCGGCGAGACGATCGAGTCCCTGGTGCTGGCCGGCACGGCCTCGCGGGGCCGGGACCGGGCCGACGACATGACGCGCGGTACGGCCCTGTTCGCGTCGGAGAAGGACCGCTACGAGCACACCTGCGCGGTGGAGTCGGTGCGTCAGGCGCTAACCCCGCTCTGTTCGGAGCTGAAGGTGCCCGAGAGCCCCGAGTTGCTGCTGCTGCCGAACGTCCAGCATCTGGCCAGCCCGGTGACCGGGCGGCTGGCCGCCGGGACCTCGGTCCTGGACGTGGTGGCGGCCATGCATCCGACGGCCGCCGTCGGCGGCACACCCACGGAGACGGCGCTGAAGGTCATCCGTGAGCTGGAGGGTATGGATCGGGCCGGGTACGCCGGCCCCGTCGGCTGGGTGGACGCCAGAGGCGACGGCGAGTGGGGCATCGCGCTGCGCTGCGCCCAGATCGAGGGTTCCCGGGCCCGGCTGTTCGCCGGCTGCGGCATCATGGGCGACTCCGTCCCCTCCGCCGAGCTCGCCGAGGCTCAGGCCAAACTGCGCGTGATGCGCTACGCCCTGGAGGGCTGACCTCCGCGAGGGGCCGACCCGGGAAATCCCGGCCCAGGGCCCCGGCCGGCGCGGTTCCGGAGCGCTCTCCTGGAGGCGCGGCCGCCGGCGCGGCGATCGCTCACGCCCGGGCCGGGCCGCCGCGCAGCCGGGCGACGGCGGCGTCGATGTCGAACCGTTCACCGCGGTTGCAGGGCAGCCTGGCCAGCGCCATGCCCATCGCGCAGGTGTTGGTGAGGGCGGAGAACGTCAGACCGGCGCCGACGAATCCGGCGACGAATCGAGCCGGAGGCCACCAGACGCCGGCCAGGACCGAGGTGGCGACGAGGCCACCGGCCACCAGCCGGACCTGACGCTCCAGCCCCCAGCGCGGGCGGCCGGCGGCCGACGAGGTGGTGGGGGCACCGGCACCGGTCCAGGCGTTCATCCCGCCCTCCAGCACGACCACGCCGGTCAGGCCCGCGCGGGTCAGCGCGGCGTGCGCCTGGGAGGCTCGGCCGCCGGACTGGCAGATCAGCAGCATCGTGCCGCCGGCGTCGGCGACGACGCGCCGCAGGTGCGCGTTCACCTGGTCCAGGGGCAGGTTGACGGCGTCGGGGATGTGGGAGGAGGCGAACTCGCCGGGAGTGCGCACGTCGACGACGAGCACGCCGGGGTTGTCCGCGATCAGGGCGCGGGCGGTGGACACGTCGACGCCGGTCTCTGCGGTCATGATGGCAGGAGTCCTTTTCTTCATCGGAAAAATCAAATGGAAACGGTCAGATTGGGCGGCGAGCGGGTCGCGGCCGGACGCCGGAGCGGTCAGAACGCGGCCGGGAACTGGAGCAGGTCGGCGACGCCGGCGTCGTTCAGCACGACCGGCCGGTGGCCGGCTGCCAGCAGCAGGCCGGCGGCGATGCTCGCCCGGCGGCCGGAACCGCAGGCGACCAGGACCGGCCGGGACACGTCGAGCTCGGCGGGGATGCCGTCGGTGACCAGGTCGGGCAGAAAGCGGTGGATCGCGCCGGGCGGCGCGGCGGCGGCGTGCTCGCCGGGCATCCGCACATCCAGCAGCTGGGCGCCGGGGCGGGCCGCACGGGCGGCGAAGGCGGCCAGGTCCAGCAGTTCGAAGGTCTGGTCGGCGGCCGGTCCGGGGTCGACGATGACGCCGCGCACGGTGTCGACACCGATCTGGGCGAGCTGGGTGACGGCCTCCGCGACGTCCTGGCCGGGGTCGGCGACCAGTACCAGGGGCGCCCGGTATGGCAGCAGCCAACCGGCCCAGCTGCCGAAGTCGATGTCCAGCTCGATCCCGATCGAGCCTCTCAGCAGGCCGCCGGCCTGTCGGGAGCGCGGGCGGATGTCCACCACGCGGGTGCCGTTCGGCTGGTCGGCCAGGTCCTCGACGGTCAACGCGGGCACGGCCAGGGGTGGCATCGGCGGCACGCCCAGGGTGTTGGCCGGGCCCATGTACCGGTAGAACGCCGGGATCGGCAGGGGGGCGGCGAGCAGTTCGTCGGCGAACGTCTCGACGTCGCCGATGGCCAGCAGCGGGTTGCCCGCGGCCTCCTCGGCGATGGTGGAGGTGTACCGGCCGGCGCCGGTGGAGGTGCAGAACGATCCCTCGCCGTGGGTGGGCAGCAGTTTCACACCGCCGGGCAGGCCGGCCAGCCGGTGCAGCGAGCCGTGCTGCAGTCTGGCCAGGGTGCGTGCGCGCTCCGGGCCCAGCAGGTCCGGCCGGCCTGCCGAGGAGACCAGCAGGCTGCCGCCGGAGAACACCGCGACCGGCTCGCCGTCCAGGAGCACCAGGTAGCTGGTGTGCTCGGGGGTGTGGCCCGGGGTGTGGATCGGGCGGATGCTCAGCCCTCGCTCACCGGGGATGTCCTCCAGGTGAAAGGCCGGGGTGTGCGGATAGGCCGCCGCCGCGGCGGCGGGCAGCACCAGTTGCGCGCCTGTCCGGAGCGCGACCTGCTCTCCGCCGGAGAGGTAGTCGTTGTGCAGGTGGGTCTCCAGCACGAACCGTAGCTCCACATCCAGCTCGGCGGCCTTGGCCGTGAAGCGGTCGACGTCGCGCTGAGGGTCGACAAGGACACCGCGGCCCTCGTGGGTGAGCAGATGGCTCTGGTCCCCCAGGCCGGGGGTGCGGAACGAGATGATCTCCATCGGAGCCCCTCCAAACTGATCTGATACCCCGGGGGGTATGGGAAAGACGGGGGTGTGCCCCTCGGTTCCCGGCCACCTCTCTCCGGCGGCCGGCGAAACCCGAGATATACCCCGGGGGGTATATTGAACACGCGCCGAGAGGCCACTCCGACCCCTCGGTCCTTTACGGCGGCACCCCGGGCACGCCACCCGCCGTATAGCGGGCCGCACACCCGGGCCGGAGCCCTACGCCAGGGACAGGAACAGCTTCTCCAGCTCCTCGACGCCCATCGGCGCCTCCTCCCCTCGCGCCTGAGCGGCCTGACAGTGGCGCATCCCACTGGCCACGATCTTGAAACCCGCCCGGTCCAGCGCCTTGGAGACGGCCGCGAGCTGGGTGAGCACCTTCGCGCAGTCCTCGCCGGCCTCGATCATCGCGATCACACCGCCCAGCTGCCCATGGGCCCGGCGCAGGCGGGTCACCGCGTCACCGACCATCGACTCGTTCATCTCCATGCCCCCCAACATACCCGGGGGGGTACCCCTGCGGCAAACGGCCGGCGTTATGAACAACCCGGGGGAAGCCGTCTCACGGGCTTACCGGTGAAGGCGCCTCACCGTCCGGGGAACGGCCTCCGGGCTCCGTCCGAACGTGCTCACGGAACCGTTCGCAGAGGCGTTCGACGCCGAGGCCGCTGATGAGCAGGCGTTCCTTGGCGTTGCTCAGGAGGTCGGCGCTCCAGGAGGTGAATCCGCCGTCGGCCAGGTTGAGGTCGTCTCCGGCGGGGGTGGCGGCGCGGATCTCGAAACAGGCACCGGCGTAGTAGCCGCGGCCGGCCGCGCGTTCGTCGTCGAGGTCGAACGTGATGCCGGGATGCCCGCGGGTCAGGGGGTCCAGGACGCGCTCACGCAGGGCCGGGCGATGTCGTCCCCCGGTCAGGTCGGTAACGGTGACGCGTACCGCCGAGGCGTGGTAGCCGAGTTCGCGGGCACTGCGGAGAACGTCGAGGTGAGCGCTGATCTGCTCGATCAGGACCGCCGTCTCGAACCCGAACGACCCCTCGTCCCTGCCGGCGGTGCACAGTGCCAGCAGCTTGAAGTGCGACGCCATATCCGGGTCGGCGAACGCCTGGGCGCGCAGGACCCGATGCGTGGCGCCGAGCCGGACCCGCTGCCGCGAGCGGGCGTCGGCTCGCAGCAGTTCCCGGCGGCGGACGGCGCATTCGAGGGCCAGGACGTTGGTCGCGTCGGCGACGACCTCGGTGTTGCGGACAGTGGTCAGCACCTTGTTCTGATCCACGGTCGCCACGGCCGAGTTGGTGCCCAGCGGGCAGACCGGCGACAGCGCGAGCGCGGCGAAGCCGTGCCGGGTCAGCCGTTCATGGACGAGGACGTCAAAGCGCGCCAGGTCGCCCGGGTCGAGCGCCGAGGGCGTGGTGAAGCGGTTGCGCTCGTACTGCCGCAGCAGGAGACCCGGTGTGACGGCGGCGGCACGGCGGCGGTAGACGGCCAGCAGCAGCGTCTGCAGGTCAGCCGGGGACAGCCGCTCGGCGAGCGCGCTCAGCAGTCCGGGGGTGGCGCCCTCGCGCAGTACGCGGCCGAGCCGGGGATCGGGCGTCTCTCCCGCCGGCTGGTTCACATCGTGCCTGGACGGATCGTTCATCGCCCCATCGTGACCCATGGGGGAGGAGGGCGGAGGGTCAGACCTTTCTGAGGTAGACCGTCTCCCCCGCCCCGACCGTCGCCCGGCCCGCCGTCAGCGTGGCGACCCAGCCGGGGAAGGCCGCCGACTCCGGCTCGCGCACCGCGACCCGGAAACCGACCTCGTCCCCGTAGGCGACCTCCCTGACCTCGTACGGCGAGACACGCAGGTCGTTCTCCAGCCGCCCCGCCTGGACGTGGTCCACCGTCACCGTCATCAGCCTCGCCGGAACCATCTCGACCAGGGGCGCGAGGTCCAGCGTCTTGCCGACCGCCGAGCCGTATGCCCGGACCAGGCCGCCCGCGCCCAGCTTCACCCCGCCGAAGTAGCGGGTGACCACCGCCACCGTGTCGCCGAACCCCCGGCGCAGCAGCGTCTCCAGCATCGGGGTCCCCGCGGTGCCGCCGGGCTCGCCGTCGTCGTCGGCCTTCTGCAGCCGCCGGTCCCCGCCGATCACGTAGGCCGAGCAGTGGTGGCCGGCGTCGGCGTAGATTCCCCTGCACTCGGCGACGAACGCGCGGGCCGCCGCCTCCGAGGAGACCGGGGCGACGGCGCAGAGGAACCGCGATCGTTTGATCTCGATCTCGTGTTCGGTGACGTTCTCCGGTGTCAGGTACGGTTCGGCCATTTGTCCAAGCTACCCGCCTGTACAAAGTAGATTCACAGAGCCCGGAGGTGTCGGGCCCCCGCCGCCGCGGTCCTCCCCGCCGACGGGCCGTCTCGGGTCAGGAGCGCCGGAGCGTCGCCGTGGGCAGCGGGATGGCGGGGAAGGGGTTGTCGGGCGGCAGGATGAGCCGCCGCGCCTCCGCAGGGCGCGCGGCGGCGTCCAGGTGGAGCAGCGCGGCCCCGATCCCGGCGGCGCCGATCATGTAACCGGTGTCGGCGGTGACCTCCCAGGGCCGCAGCCGGCGATACGCCTGATACCACCGCGAGCCCCGCCCGTCGTGCCGGGTGGCCCTGCCGATCAGGTTCTCGCCCAGCTCGTGGGCGAACTCCAGGTGGGCCGGCCGGCCGGTCGCCGCCCAGAGGCCGACGAACAGCTCCAGCAGGCCGGCCGTGCCGCAGCACTGGCAGGCCACGTTCCAGTAGCCGCTGCTCTGACGGCCGGGGACGCCGCTGCGGACTATCCCCCTGGCCAGCCGCTCCACCCAGTCGAGCTCCCCCGCGTCGCCGGTCACCCGGTGCAGTTCGTAGAACATCCGGGCCACCCCGGCGGAGCCGGAGCAGAATCCGAGGTAGTGCAGGTCGCGTCCCTGGGGAAGGTGGTGCGGGATCAGCGCGCACCGGTCGGTCACCGTGCTGACCGCGCGGACGAAGTCGGCGCCCCGCCTCGCGGCGCTCAGGAAGCGCACCTGCCCGGTCACGCCGTACAGCCGGGCGAGCAGGAAGGCGGTGCCCGCCGTACCGGACAGGAAGCCGGGGGTGACGGCGTCCGGCGGCAGGTCGGCGCGGGCGCCGCCGCCGAAGCGGTGACCGGGTACGGCGAGCGCGGCGACGCGCGAGCCCGCCTCGACGGCGACCTCCTGGTAGGCGGGGACGCCCAGGATGCCCGCGGCGTGCAGGAGGGCGAGGATGATGCCTCCGTCCCCGCGCTGGGCGGGGTCGCCGGTCCAGCCGAGACCGCCGTCGATCGGGCGGGTGCCGCGCACGAGGTGATCGGCGATGGCCGCGGCCTCGACCTCGAAGGAGTCGTCCCCGGTGGCCCACCCCGTCTCGGCGAGCGCGAACATCGCTCCCGACAGGCCGTGGTGGAGGGAGAGGTCCGCCTGATCCCGCCAGGTGGCGGCCAGGTAGCGGGCTCCGGCGTGGGCGTCGCCGAGATAGTCGTCGTCTCCGGTGGCGACGGCGAGTTCGAGGAAGAACAGGACGACACCGGCCGCCCCCGAGTACAGCGAGAACGGCCGGCCGGGCAGGGCTGCCCCGCCCCGCGGGTCGGGGTTGGCGTTCCAGTGCCTTCCCCGCTCGTCGTCCACGGCCGCCGAACGGATCCAGCGCGCGGCCCCGACGGAGGCGAGCAGCGGGCTCTCGGCCCCGGGCTCCGGGCTCATGGCGGCTCCTTCGTACGGCGAGACCACCATTTTACCCTCATTTCCTACAGGATCAATAGGTAATACTGGGGGCGGCGAGATCGGCGACACCTGCCCCGGATATCAGGCAGGCTACTACGCCGGCCGCCACCCCGGAGCCCGGATGCCGGGACCACCCGCAACCGTAGGCCCGAAGGCCGAAAAAGCGGCCCTGACCTGCGGTCATGTTTTCGCGAAGGGTATTGTCCCCATGGGGCGTGATGCGAGAAATCACCTGATCAGAAAGCCAAAGCCACCCGTATGACCTCAGATCCGGGACAAGACGATGCGCGGCCGGGGAGATGAGTGGGCGACGGTCCTCCAACTGCTGGGGGCCGTCCCCCGGACCGGCGGGAACAACGTGGTGCTCGTCGAGGGGGAGCCCGGGATAGGCAAGAGCCTCATGCTCGCCGAGGCGGCGACCGTCGCGGCCGCACGGGGAACCGCCGTCGCGGCCGGGCGGGCCGACGAGCTGGGACGGCTGATGCCGCTGGGACCGCTGCTCTCCGCCCTGCAGGAGTCGCCGCCCGCGATGACCGTCACCAGGCACCCCTTCCCCGACGGACCCGCCCTGCTGATGTGGCTGGCCGAGCAGGTGCGGACCACGCTGGAGCGGCGGAGAAGGCGGGGACCGCTGCTGGTGGCCCTGGACGACCTGCAGTGGGCGGACCCGGCCACGCTCATGGCCCTGCGGACGCTGCCGTCCCAGCTGGCCCGCCGCCCGCCGGCGTGGCTGCTGGCCCGCCGCACCGTTCCCGGCCACGACGACGCCGCCCGGCTGTTCGACCTCCTGGCGCAGGAGGGTGCCACGCGGATCACGCTGCGCCCGCTCGGCGAGGAGGCGGTGGCCGAGGTGGCCGCCGACGCGCTGGGCGCCGCCCCGGGCGAGGAGCTGGCGGCCGTGGCCGCGCAAGCCGGCGGCAACCCCTTCCTGCTCCTGGAACTCCTCACCGGGCTGCGCGAGGAGGGCGCCGTACGGGTGGAGGCGGGCGTCGCCCGGCTGATCGGGACGGCCCTGCCGGGGCGTGTGCACGCCGCCGTCCGGCGCCGCCTCGACGAGGTGAGCACCAGGACCCGGTACCTGCTGGAGGCCACGGCGGTGCTGGGGCGCTCGTTCTCACCGGGGTACGCGGCCGAGATGCTCGGCGAGACCCCGGGCGCGCTGCTGCCCGCCCTGGAGGAGGCTCTGGCGGCCGGGGTGCTCGTCGCCGGCGACGACGAGCTGTCCTTCCGGCACGAGTTGCTGTGGCGGTCGGTCGTCGAGACCGTGCCCGCCCCGGTACGGCGGGCACTGCGCCACCAGATCGGGCGGGACGCGCCCTCCCGGCCCCCGTCGTCGCACCGGCCGGTGGACGGCGCCGGCGCCGAGACGCTGGTGATCCTGGCCCTGCTCGCCTGGGACGAGGGCAGGCTCTCACGCGGTCTTGAGCTGGCCCGCGAGGCCGTCGAGCTGCCACACGGCGGCGGCTACCCGCAGCCGCGGGCCGTACTGGCGGCGATGCTCATCGATCTGTGGCTGCTCGACGAGGCGGAGGCGATGACGGCCAGCGCCGCGGCGGAGACGACGGGACAGCCCGCGTGGGCCGCCGAGATCCCGGTACTCCGGGCCCGGCTGGACCTCGCCGCGGGCCGGCCCGGCAGCGCGATCGAGCAGGCGGAGGCCGCGCTGACCGCCGCCGGGGGCCTGGGCGTCCCGATCCTCACCTCCTCGGCCCTGTCGGTCCTGGGAACCGCGTCGCTGCGCGCGGGCGACCTTCCCCGCGCGATCAGGTGCCTGGAGAACGAGCTGGCGCGGGTGCCGGAGAACACGCCGCCGTACGCGCGGCTCCGGTCGGAGCTGGCGGCCGGGCGGATCAGCGAGGCACGTGACGGGGCGGCGGGCGGGATGAGCTCGCTGGGCCGGGTCTACGACGCGCTGCCCCGGCACACCATGGCGCTGACCAGCGAGCCGACCGCCGCGGCCTGGCTGGTGCGGGTTGCCATGGCCGTGGACGACCGGTGCCGGGCGGACGCCGTGGTGGACGCGGCCGAGGAGCTCGCCCGGCGCAACCCCGGCCTGCCCAACCCCGCGGTGGCCGCCACCCACGCGCGGGGTCTGCGCGACGGCGACCGGGAGGCGCTGGGCCTCGCGGCGACCGGGCACACCGACCCGTGGGCCAGGGCCTCGGCCGCCGAGGACCTCGGCGTGCTGCTCAGCGCCGACGGCGGCTGCCGCGCCCTGGCCGTCGACAGCTTCGACAGCGCGCTGTCCTGCTACGGGGCCGTGGAGGCGGTCCGGGACGCGGCGCGGGTGCGGGGCCGGCTACGAGTGCTCGGCGAGCGCCGCCGCCACTGGGTCACGACCGACCATCCCCCCTCGGGATGGGCCGGCCTGACCGGGACCGAGCGCACCGTCTGCGACCTCGTCGCCCATGGGCTGACCAACCGGCGGGCCGCCGAGCAGATGTTCATCAGCGAGCACACCGTCGCCTTCCACCTGCGCCAGGTCTTCCGCAAGCTGGGCATCCACTCGCGGGTCGAACTGGCCCGGCTCACCGTGGAGCGGGACGGCCGCCCGGAGCGCTGAACGGCCGCCGGGCTCAGCGCGTGAAGTGCTCGTGCACCAGCCGGACCGCCATGGCGCCCTCCCCCACCGCCGAGGCGACCCGTTTGACCGACCGGCTCCTGACGTCGCCCACCGCGAAGACACCCGGCAGGCTGGTCTCCAGCGGCAGGCCGTCGTCGAAGCCGGTGACCACGAACCCCCTGTCGTCGAGGGTGAGAGCGGAGGCGAGCCAGGCCGTGCACGGCCGGGCGCCGATGAGGACGAACATGGCCCGCGTGCCGAGGCGGCGCCGCTCCCCGGTGTGGGTGTCCACGGCGGCGACGGCCTCCAGGGTGTCGTGGCCGACGAGTTCGCGCACCTCGGTGTGGAGCATCACCTCCACCCCGGGGTCCCGCTCGATCCGGTCGACGAGATAGCGCGACATGCTCTCGGTGAGGTCGTCGCCGCGGACGAGCAGCCGCACCGGCGCGGCGTGCCCGGACAGGAGGCTCGCCGCCTGGCCCGCCGCGTTCCCCCCGCCCACGACCACGACCGGCTCGCCGTCGTACAGGCCGGCCTCGGCGAGCGTCGCGGCGTAGTGGACGCCGTTGCCCTCGAAGTCCTCCAGGCGTGGCACGTCGAGCCTGCGGTAGCGCGCCCCGGTGGCGATGACGATCGTGCGGCCCCGGAGCGACGGCTCACCGGCGAGCCCGACGGAGTAGTGCCCGTCGAGCCGCTGGAGCGAGGCGGCCTCGGCGGGCACGCCGAGGTGTACGCCGAACTTCTTCGCCTGGACGGCGGCCCGCTCGGCGAGTTCGCCGCCGGAGATGCCCGAGGGGAAACCGAGGTGGTTCTCGACGCGAGGGGAGGCGGCCGCCTGGCCGCCGGTCGCGACCGCGTCGAGCACCACGGTGCGCAGCCCCTCCGACGCGCCGTACACCGCGGCGGACAGGCCCGCCGGTCCCGCCCCCACCACGATCAGGTCGAACAGGTCACCGGGGGCCGACGGCGCCGGCAGGCCGACGGCGCGGGCCAGTTCGGCGTCGCCGGGGTTGCGCAGCACCCGGGTCCCGCCGAGGATCACGACCGGTGTCTCCTCCGGTGGTACGCCGAGGCCGCGGACCAGCGCCTCGGCCTCCGCGTCCTCCTCCAGGTCGATCCACCGGTGCGGCAGCCGGTCGCGGGCGGCGAACTCGCGCAGTCGCCGGCTGCCGGGCGAGTAACGGGAGCCGATGACTCTCAGGCCCGAGCCACTGGTGATCAGCGGTGAGCGGCGGATCATGAACGCGCGCAGGATCAGGTCCCCGAGCTCCGGGTCGTGGGCGACGACGCGCGGCAGGCCGTCGGCGGGCACCGTGAGCACCTCGCCGGCCTCGCAGACGACCGAGGTGACGAACGCCCGCCGGCCGATGAGCAGCCCGAGCTCGCCGAGGAAGCGGCCGGGGCCGTGCACCCGGGTGACCCGTTCGCCCTCGATGACGGCGACCTTCCCCGCCAGGATGACGAAGAAGTCGCGGCACTCGTCGCCCTGGTGGATCAGCACGTCGCCGGGGCGGGTGGGGCGCCGGGTCCCGTGGAGGGCGAGCCTGCCGATCTGCGCGTCGCCCAGCCGGGGGAATGCCCCGTGGTGGTCGGGCGTCTCCGCGAACGCGTCCACCTCAGCCACTCTCCCGCCCCGCCGTCTCGATCGCCCGGTCCACCCAGGCCCGCAGTTCGGGGGCCGGAGCCGCCCCGGCCCGCTCGGCCACGACGCGTCCGCCGCTCAGCACCGTCAGGTAGGGGATGTTCCGGATCGCGAACCGCTCGGAGAGGCCGGGCGCCCGGTCCACGTCGACCTTGACGAGCTTCACCGCACCGGCGAGATCTCCGGCGATCCGGTCGAGCGCCGGGCCGACCATCCGGCAGGGCGCGCACCACGAGGCCCAGAAGTCCACGATCGCCGGGACCGCCGACTCCTCGGCCACGTCGGTGAAGTCGTCGTCGCCGGCCTCGACGATCCACGGCAGCGGCCTGCGGCAGTCGCCGCAGCGCGGGACGCCCGCCGCCGCCGCGGGCGCCCTGTTTCGCTTCCCGCAATTCGTGCATCGCACGATATTTGTGGACATGCTCGTTTCTCCATCATTCGTTAGGTGACGGTCTCCGTCATTCGTAGACGACGGCGAGCTCGCCCCCGTCCGGCTCCACCCGGATCACGCCGCCCTCGCGCACGTCACCGGCGAGCAGCGCCCGGCCGATCCGGGTCTCGACGTCCCTGGCGATGAACCGGCGCAGCGGGCGGGCGCCGTACACCGGGTCGAATCCGCGCTCGGCGATGTACGCGCGCGCCTCCGCCGAGACCTCCAGCCGGATCCCCCGATCCTCCAGCCGGGTCCGCAGGTCGCCGAACATCAGCTCCACGATGCGCTCGATCTCCTGCTGCGTGAGCGGCTTGAAGATCACGATGTCGTCGACGCGGTTGAGGAACTCGGGGCGGAAGTGGGAGCGCAGATCGGCCATGACCTGCTCCTGCGCGTCGAGCTTGATCTCACCGCTCGACGTGACGCCTTCGAGCAGGTAGACGGAGCCGATGTTGGAGGTCATGATGAGGATGGTGTTGCGGAAGTCGACGGTCCGGCCCTGCGCGTCGGTGAGCCGCCCGTCGTCGAGAACCTGCAGCAGCATGTTGAAGACGTCGGGATGGGCCTTCTCCACCTCGTCGAAGAGCACCACCGAGTACGGCTTGCGCCGTACGGCCTCGGTGAGCTGGCCGCCCTCGTCGTATCCGACGTAGCCGGGAGGGGCGCCGACGAGCCGGCTGACCGTGTGACGTTCCTGGAACTCGCTCATGTCGATGCGGACCATGTTGTCCTCGGTGTCGAACAACGCCTCCGCGAGCGCCTTGGCCAGCTCGGTCTTGCCCACGCCCGTCGGCCCGAGGAAGATGAACGACCCGATCGGGCGGCGCGGGTCCTTTATGCCGGAGCGCGCCCTGATGATGGCGTCGGAGACCAGCCGGACCGCCTCGTCCTGGCCGACCACCCGTTCGTGCAGCACCTTGTCCAGGTGCAGGAGCTTCTCCCTCTCACCCTCCTGCAGGCGGCTCACCGGGATGCCCGTCCACCTGGAGACGATCATCGCGATCTCCTCCTCGGTCACCACCTCGCGCAGCAGCCGCCCGGCGCCCTGCTTGCTGCGCAGACGCTCCTCCTCACCCCGCAGCCGCCGTTCGAGCTCGGGCAGCCTGCCGTGCCGCAACTCGGCGGCGCGGTTGAGGTCGTAGTCGCGTTCGGCCCGCTCGGCCTCGGCGCGCACACGCTCCATCTCCTCCCGCAGGGCCTGGACGTTGTGCAGGGCGTGCCGCTCGGCCTCCCACTGCGCCCGCATCGCGTCGGCCTCGGCACGCAGGTCGACGAGCTCCTTGCGCAGCTCCTCCAGCCGGGCCGCGCTCGCCTGGTCCTCCTCCTTGGCCAGGGCGGCCTCCTCGATCTCCAGCCGCACCACCCGGCGGGTGAGCTCGTCGAGCTCGGCGGGCATCGAGTCGATCTCGGTGCGGAGCATCGCGCACGCCTCGTCCACCAGGTCGATCGCCTTGTCCGGCAGGAAGCGGTCGGAGATGTAGCGATGGCTCAGCACCACGGCGGCCACCAGCGCGGCGTCCTGGATCGTCACCCCGTGGAAGACCTCAAGCCGCTCGCGCAGGCCCCGCAGGATGGAGATGGCGTCCTCCACCGAGGGCTCGTCGACGACCACGGGCTGGAACCGGCGTTCCAGGGCGGCGTCCTTCTCGATGTGCTTGCGGTACTCGTCCAGGGTCGTCGCCCCGATCATGTGCAGCTCGCCGCGGGCCAGCATCGGCTTGAGCATGTTGCCCGCGTCCACGGCGCCCTCGGCCGCGCCCGCGCCCACGACCGTGTGCAGCTCGTCGACGAAGAGCAGGATCCGCCCCTCGGCGGCCAGAACCTCGCTGAGCACCGCCTTGAGGCGTTCCTCGAACTCGCCCCGGTACTTCGCCCCGGCCACGAGCGCGCCCATGTCGAGGCTGAAGATCGTCTTGTCCTTGAGACCCTCGGGGACGTCCCCGTTGCCGATCCGCTGGGCGAGACCCTCCACGATGGCGGTCTTGCCGACGCCGGGATCACCGACCAGGACCGGGTTGTTCTTGGTCTTCCGGGACAGGATCTGGACGACGCGGCGGATCTCGCCGTCGCGCCCGACGACCGGGTCGAGCCGGCCCGCGATGGCGTCGGCGACCAGGTCCCGCCCGTACTTGGCCAGCGCCTCGTAGGCGACCTCGGGCATCGCCGAGGTGACCCGCTGATTGCCCCGGACGGCGGTGAGCGCCTGCAGGAAGCCGTCCCTGGTCAGCCCCTGCTGGTGCAGCAGCCGCCCGGCGGAGGTCTCGCCGCCCTCCTCAAGCAGGGCGACGAGCAGGTGCTCGACCGAGACGTACTCGTCCTTGAGCCGGTCGGCCTCCCTCTTCGCCGTCTCCAGCAGACGTGACAGCCGCTGGGTCACCCGGACCTGACCGGGGTCGACACCGGGCCCGCCGACCCGGGGCCGGCGGCTCAGCTCGGCCTCCAGGTCCTCGGTGAGCCGGTCGGTGTCGACGGCGGCCCGCGACAGCAGGCGCGGGATCAGGCCGTCCGGCTGTTCCAGCAGCGCCAGCAGCAGGTGCTCACCGTCGACGTCGGTGTGCCCGAGGCGAAGGGCCCTGGTCTGCGCGTCGTGCAGCGCCTCCTGCGACTTCTGCGTCAGCTGGTTCACGTCCACGTCGATCCTCCGGTGATTCGGGAACGGTCCCGCAGGGTGGTCTCCAGGTCCGCGATGCGGTCGAGCAGGTCGACCACCAGGCCGAGAGCCGCGTAGTTGAGCGCGAATCCGGCGCGCAGACGCTGGATTCTGGCCATGGCCGGCAGTTGCGACATGGAAAACCACAGCTGCCCGGCCGCGTCGCGCTGCGCGTCGAGCACCCCGAGGGCGACAAGGCGGCGGACCAGCTCCGGATGCGTTCCGGTGGTCCGGGCGAACGACTCAAGGTCGAGGCGCGCCGGCCTGGCCAGGGTGTAGATCATCACCGCCTCCTCGGGTCGAAGGCCGAGACCTCCGCGAGCTTCTCGAACAGCCGCCGCTCCTCGTCGGTGAGCCGGTGCGGAACCGTGATCCGTACTTCGGCGAACAGGTCGCCGGCCTTGCCACGGGGGTTCGGCATCCCCCGGCCGCGCAGCCGCAGCCGCCGCCCGCCGGACGTGCCCGGCGGCACCTTGACCTTGGTCTCGCCGCCCGGCGTGTCGACGGTGACGGTCGCGCCGAGCGCCCCCTCCCACGCGGCGATCGGGAGCCGGACGTGGATGTCGCGCCCGGAGACCCGGTAGCGGGGGTGCGGCGCGATCCTGACGATCAGGTAGAGGTCCCCGGAGGGGGCCCCGTCGCCACCGCGCCCACCCTGCCCGGCCAGCCGGATTCGCTGCCCGTCCGTCACCCCGGCGGGGATCTCCACGTCGACCCTGCGCCCGCCCACGGTGATCGTGTGGCGTCCGCCCCGGTAGGCCGCCTCCAGGGGCAGTTCGATCTCCGCCTCCTGGTCGGCGCCGGGAATCGGCCCCCAGCCCCTTCCCGTCCCCCGCCCGGCCCGGCCTCCCCTGCCGGAGAACAGCCCTTCCAGGAGGTCGTCGATGTCGATCCCCTCACCGAACTCGGCACCCGGTCCGAAACCGCCCCTCGCGCCCGCCCCGGGCCGCCCGCCCGCGGTGGCCCGGCCGCCTCCGGCACGCGCCCAGGCCTCCGGGTCCACGTCCTCGGGAACCTGACGGAAGCCCGGGCCGAACGCGTCGTAGCGGCGGCGGGTCTTGGGGTCGGACAGGACGCTGTACGCCTCCGAGATGTCCTTGAAGCGGTCCTCCGCGGCCGGGTCCTTGTTGACGTCGGGGTGATTGGCCCGCGCGAGCTTACGGTAGGCGCGCTGGATGTCCTCCTGGCTCGCGCCCCTGGGCACCCCGAGGATCTCGTAGAAGTCCCGGTCCGGCGGCATCATTCCGCCTTGGAGACGACGACCAGCGCGGGCCGCAGTTGCCGTTCGCCCTCCCCGTAGGCGGGCTGCACCACGTGGATGACCGTTCCGTCGGGGGTGCCCTCCTGGGTGAGCACTCCCACCGCCTCGTGCCTGGCCGGGTCGAACGTCGTCCCGGTGTCGTCACGGCGCGGGAAGCCCAGCCTGGCGAGCACGTCCAGTGCCTGGTCGTGAACGGCCCGCAGCCCTTCCACGATGGAGGCGGGGTCGGTGCCCGCGTGCTCCAGGGCGCGATCCAGGTTGTCCAGCACGGGCAGCCACTCGGCGGCGGCCCTCGCCCGCTCCTCGGCACGCACCCGCCCGGCATCCCGGCTGACCCGTTTGCGTAGGTTGTCGAGGTCGGCCAGGGCCCGCTTCCAGCGGCCCTCCAGGTCGGCGACCTGGGCCTGGAGCCCGGCGATCCGCTCCTCCGGCCCGGCGGCCTCCGGCGCGGTCCCCTCCGGCGCGGCCTCCCGGTCACCGGCCTTCGGGGTACCCGGCTGCCAGGCGTCGGTCTCCCGGTCACCGGTCTGGCCGCCTCCGGCCCGCCGGTGGGCCGCGGCGTCCCCCCGCTCGGATCGCCTACTCATCGGTCGTGAACTCCGCGTCGATGACGTCGTCGTCGTGCCCGCCACCGGCACCGCCCGCGCCGCCCGCGCCTCCTCCGCCCCCGCCGGCCGGTCCACCCGGTCCGCCCGGGGATGCGGCGCCCACGCTCTGGTAGACCTGCTGAAGCTCACCGGTGAGGGACCGCAGCCGGTCGATCGGCGCGTCCGGCTGCTTGATCGCCTCCCTGGCGTCGGAGACAAGCATCTCGGCGCGTGCCTTCTCATGGACCGGAACCGCGTCGCCCAGCTCGGACAGGCGGCGTTCTACCTGGTAGGCGACGCTGTCGAGCTCGTTGCGCGCGTCGACGACCTGCCGCAGCCTCGTGTCCTCCTCCCGGTGCCGCTCGGCGTCGGCGACCATCCGCTCGACCTCGCTCTGGTCGAGGGTCGAGCTCTCGGTGATGGTGATGCGCTGCTCGGCGCCGGTGTCCTTGTCCTTGGCGGAGACGTTGAGGATCCCGTTGGCGTCGACGTCGAAGGTGACGTCGATCTGGGGCACACCGCGCGGCGCGGGCCTGATGTTCTCCAGCCGGAACCGGCCGAGGACCCGGTTGTCGGCGGCGCGCTCGCGCTCGCCCTGCAGCACCACGACGTCGACGGCGCCCTGGTTGTCCTCGGCGGTGCTGAACACCTCGCCGCGGCGGGCCGGGATCGTGGTGTTCCGCTCGATGACCTTGGTCATGATCCCGCCGAGCGTCTCGATTCCCAGTGACAGGGGGGTCACGTCCAGCAGGACGACGTCCTTCAGCTCACCCTTGATGACGGCCGCCTGCACCGCGGCGCCCAGCGCCACGACCTCATCGGGGTTGACCGTCATGTTCGGGTCCTTGCCGGTCATTCGGCGGACCAGACTCTGCACGGCGGGCATCCTGGTCGAGCCACCCACCAGGATCACCTCGTCGATGTCGTCGGCGGTGAGCCTGGCGTCGGCCATGGCCTGCTCGACCGGGCCCTTGCACCGCTGCAGGAGGTCGGAGGTGATCTCCTCGAACGTCGCCCGCCGCAACGTGGTGTTCAGGTGCTTGGGCCCCGAGGCGTCCGCGGTGACGAAGGGCAGGTTGATCTGCGTCTGGGTGACCGCGGACAGCTCGACCTTGGCCTTCTCCGCCGCCTCGAAGAGCCGCTGCAGGGCCTGGGGGTCGGCGCGCAGGTCGATGCCGGTGTCGCGCTGGAACTCGTCGGCGAGGTAGTCGACGACGCGCCGGTCGAAGTCGTCGCCGCCCAGGTGGGTGTCGCCCGCCGTCGAGCGGACCTCGACGACGCCGTCACCGATGGTGAGGATGCTGACGTCGAACGTCCCGCCGCCCAGGTCGAAGACGAGGACGGTCTCGTTCTCCTTGCGGTCCAGGCCGTAGGCGAGGGCGGCCGCGGTCGGCTCGTTGATGATCCTCAGCACCTCAAGACCCGCGATCTTCCCCGCGTCCTTGGTCGCCTGCCGCTGGGAGTCGTTGAAGTAGGCGGGCACGGTGATGACCGCCTCGGTGACCTTCTCGCCGAGGAACTTGGAGGCGTCGTCGACGAGCTTGCGCAGCACCAGCGCGGCGATCTCCTCGGGCGCGTACAGCTTGCCGCGGACCTTGAAGCGGACGGCCCCGTCCGGCCCGGACACCACGTCGAACGACACCGCGTTCATCTCGCTGGTGACCTCGTCGTAGCGGCGTCCGATGAAGCGCTTCGCCGAGTAGATCGTGCCCTTGGGGTTGAGGATCGCCTGGCGGCGGGCCAGCTGTCCCACCAGACGCTCGCCGTCCTCGGTGAAGGCGACCACGGACGGCGTCGTCCGCGCCCCCTCGGCGTTGGGGATCACGGTGGGCTTGTCGCCCTCCATCGTGGCGATCACCGAGTTGGTGGTGCCGAGGTCGATCCCGACTGCTTTAGCCATGCTGATCCTCCTCCTTGTGCACGCTGTACCGCCGAGACTCGTCTTCCGGCGGCGTTGCCACATCCTCAGACCTGACGGTTCCGCGCCCCGGCGGCCCGGCCGGACAGGGCAGGCGGAATGGACGGGTACGGGGTCAGGTGTGCTGGGGGATGCCGGATTCGAGCAGCCTGCGCGCCTCGGCGGCGTGCGGGGCCGCGACCAGCAGCTGATACTGGCCGGCGACGATCGAGGAGGAGGAGAGGAAGTCCCGCTTGCCGCGGGTGAGGGCGTGGGTGATCAGCCCGAAGACGGCTCCCGCTATCGCGCCCCAGATCAGGCCCCACAGCACGAGCACGAAGGGGAACCGCCCGGGAGTGAAGATCGCGAAGAAGAGGCCGATCAGCAGACCGAACCAGGCGCCCGCCGCCGCGCCCATCCCGATGGCCCGCAGGTAGGTCAACCGGCCGAGCACGTTCTCCACGAGCCGGAGGTCCACTCCGACGATCATCGTGTGCTCCACGGGAAACCGCTGGTCGGACAGGTAGTCCACGGCCCGCTGGGCCTCTTCGTAGCTGCGGTAGGTCACTATCGGCTCGTGGGTGGCCAGAGTGTCGTCAGGTCGCATGGCGCTCCTCCACGGTGAGTCCTTATCTGCTCAGCGTGATCGCGCCGTCGCGGCCGCACATCCCCAGACCTGGTAGTCAGCCGGCGCCGGCCGGCTCCTCGGCCTCCTGGCCGGCCAGGGCCGCGGCTCTGCGCTTGACGAGCAGCGTGGTCGCGACACCCAGCAGCAGCGCGAGCACCAGGCCCGCCCAGGAGAAGCCCTTCAGCCACCTTTCCGCGGCCCTGCCCAGGTAGTAGACGACCGCGGTGGTCCCGCCCGCCCAGGCGATCCCGCCGAGCACGTTGGCGACCAGGAACCTCCAGTACGGCATGTGCAGCGCACCGGCGAGCGGACCGGCCAGGATGCGCAGCAACGCGACGAACCGGCCGAAGAACACCGTCCACATGCCGTAGCGGTGGAAGTAACGCCCGGCTCTGGCGATGTGGGCCGGGCCGAAGTGCTTGGGGAACCTGCGGCCCAGCCGGTCGAACATGGGCTGGCCGCCCTTGCGCCCGATGGCGTAGCCGATCGAGTCGCCGACGACGGCCCCGACACTGGCGCAGACCCCGACCCAGACCGGGTCCACCACGCCCTTCGCGGCCAGCAGCGCCGAACTGACCAGGACGATCTCCCCCGGCAGTGGGATGCCCAGACTCTCCAGGCCGATCACCAGCCCGACCAGGACGCAGATCCACACCGCGGGGATCGCCTGGAGCCACTCGTCGACATGCATGTCGGCCACCCTATTGGGTCCGTCACGCCCCCTGGCCGCTCCCCCGCCGCGCCGTCACACGACCCGGCGGATCGCCTCGTGGGCCGCGTCGCGCATCCTGGCGTGCAGCGCCGCGTTGGGCTCCCGCCCGGTCCGGACCTCGACGATCCGCACCCCCTCCCCGCGCAGCGCCTTGGGCAGCTGGTCGGGCTCGCCGACGAAGGTGTACGGCGTGCCGGTGGCCGCGGCGACATGGGCCAGGTCCACCCCGTGCGAGGTGCCGAAGACCCGCTCGAACGGGTCGCGGAGCGTGGCCTGCGGCAACAGCGAGAAGATCCCGCCGCCGTCGTTGTTCACCACGACCAGGCACAGGTCGGGGCGGGGCTCGCGGGGGCCGAGGATCAGCCCGTTCTGGTCGTGCAGGAACGTCAGATCGCCCATCAGGGCGTAGGCGGGACCGTTGTGCGCCAGCGCCGCGCCCATCGCCGAGGACACCACTCCGTCGATCCCGGCGGCGCCCCGGTTGGCCAGGATCCGCAGCCCCCGCCGGGGGCGCATCGCCTGCTCCAGGTCGCGGATCGGCATGGAGGAGCCGGAGAACAGCAGCGCCCCGTTGGGCAGCAGGTCCACCAGGTCGCGGGCCGTCCTCGGCTCGCTGAGCCCGGCGCCGTCCAGCACCTCGTCGACCGCGGCCCTGGCCGCGGCGTCGGCGCGGCGCCAGGAGTGCAGCCAGGCGTCGTCTCCGGCGGCGACCTGGATCTCCACCGCCTGGGCCACCTGGGTGGCCGAGCGGGTGGGGTCGGGCCAGCGGGTCAGGTCGCCGGCGACCACGAAGTGCTCGGTGGCGTGCCTCAGCCAGTTCAGCAGCGGCCGGGACAGTCCGGGGCGGCCCAGGGTCACCACCACCTCGGGGCGGTGCCGGTCTGCGAACTCCGGGGTGCCGAGCAGGAAGTGGTAGGCCGACATCGCGTGGTCCCCGTAGCGGGCGCCGCCGTTGGGCTCCGACAGGACCGGCCACCCGGCCATGCCGGCCGCCGCGACGTACCTGCGCACGCCGACCGCGCCGTCGCCGACGACGAGCACGCCCCGCCGGGTCGGCGGCAGGTGCAGCGCCACCGAGGGGGGCGCCACCCGGGTGCGGACCCACGGCCCGCCCGCGTCGCCCTCCATGGACTCGCACCAGGAGGTGTCGCCGTCCGGGATCAGCGGTTCGCGGAAGGGAAGGTTCAGATGGACCGGACCGGGGTCGGACGGGCCCAGCGAGCGCTGGTAGGCGCGGCAGGCCAGCGACCGCCAGTAGGCGACCTGGCCGGGACGCTCCTCGGGGGCGCCGACCTCGCTGAACCAGCGGACCGCGGTGCCGTACAGCTTGATCTGGTCGACGGTCTGGCTGGCGCCGGTGTCGCGCAGCTCGGGCGGCCGGTCGGCGGTGAGCAGCAGCAGCGGCACCCCCGACTCGTGCGCCTCGATGACCGCGGGGTGGAAGTTCGCCGCCGCGGTGCCCGAGGTGCAGATCAGTGCCACCGGCCGTTCACCGCGCCGGGCCAGGCCCAGCGCGAGGAAGGAGGCCGAGCGCTCGTCGACGCGCACGTGCAGCCGGACCCGGCTGTCGGCGTGCGCGGCGAGGGCGAGCGGGGCCGAACGCGAGCCGGGCGCGAGCACCACCTCGGTAAGGCCACAGCGCACGAGCTCGTCGACCAGCACGGTCGCGAGCGCGGTGGCGGGGTTCACCGCACCGCCTCCTCTGGCTCCTCTGGTCGTCGCGTCCGGGCGGATGGACACCTCCTGCGGCACGCCTCGGTCGCCTCGCCGGCCTCGGAACGGCGCATCCCGAGACCGGCCCGCGTTCCGCTCATTACGGCCGGCGGGGGAACTTGCCGAAGTCGGGGGCGCGCTTCTCCTTGAAGGCGTCGCGGCCCTCCTGCGCCTCCTCGCTCATGTAGTACAGCAGGGTGGCGTCCCCGGCGAACTGCTGCATGCCCGCGGCGCCGTCGGTCACCGCGTTCAGCGCGCCCTTGAGCATGCGCAGCGCCAGCGGCGACTTCTCCAGCAGTTCCCTGGCCCACGCGACGGTCTCCTCCTCCAGCCGTTCGAGGGGGACGACCGCGTTGACCAGGCCCCAGTCGAGGGCGGTCGCCGCGTCGTACTGACGGCAGAGATACCAGATCTCACGCGCCCGCTTCAGGCCGACGGTCTCGGCCAGCAGCCAGGAGCCGTATCCGCCGTCGAAGGAGCCGACCTTCGGGCCGGTCTGGCCGAACACGGCGTTCTCCGCGGCGACCGACAGGTCGCAGCAGACGTGCAGAACGTGACCGCCGCCGATGGCGTAGCCCGCGATCATCGCGATGACCGGCTTGGGGCAGCGGCGGATCTGCACCTGCAGGTCGAGCACGTTGAGCCGGCCCACGTGCGGGGTGGACTTGTCCACGTAGCCGTCGTCTCCGCGGATCTTCTGGTCGCCGCCCGAGCAGAACGCCCGGTCCCCCGCGCCGGTGAAGATGATCACGCCGACCTCGGAGTCCTCCTGGGCGACGTTGAAGGCGTCCTTGAGCTCGAAGAGCGTCGTCGGGCGGAACGCGTTGTGCCGCTCGGGCCGGTTAATCGTGATCTTCGCGATGCCCTCGGCGGTCTCGTAGACGATGTCCTCGTAGTCGCCCGACCGCTTCCAGCCGGCGGCACGCGCCTGGACACTCACCGGCACGGGCCTCGTCTCGGCCGCCGCTCGCCCGCCGGTATCCGGCCCGACCCGCTCCGTGCTCACGATCGCTTCGCCCCTTCCGCTGCGCCGGGATGCTCCTGGGCGTCACCCGGCTTCCCGGCACTAACCTTACGACTGTGATGAACGGACCCGTACACGCGGAGTCGCCTTCCGGGCAGCGGGAGCTGAACGCCCTGGTACTGCCCGCCGGGCCCGAGTTGTTCCGGGCCGTCGGGGCGGCGCTCGACGGCGACGGCCCCGCCGTGCTTCCGCTGTCCCCCTCGCTGCCCGCCCCCGCCCTGCGCGCCACGCTCGACGCGCTCGCCCCCACCCACGTCAACGGGGTACGGCGCGCCTCCGGCACGGGGGTGCCCGCCGAGGTGGCCGTGGTCGTCGCCACGAGTGGCACCACCGGCGTCCCCAAGGGGGTTCAGCTGTCGGCCGGGGCCCTGCGCGCGTCCGCCGCGGCCTCGCTGCACCGCCTGGACGCCCGTCCCGGCGAGCGCTGGCTCTGCTGCCTGCCGCCCTCCCACGTCTCCGGCCTGCAGGTGCTCGTCAGGTCCCTGCTGGGCGGGACGGAGCCGATCATGCACGACGGCTTCTCCCCCGAGGCGGTGCTCACCAGCGGCGCCCAGCACGTCTCACTGGTGCCCACCCAGCTCCGCCGGCTGCTCGCGGCCCGGGCGGACCTGTCGGTGTTCACGACCGTCCTGCTCGGCGGGGCCGCCGCCTCCGGCGGGCTGCTCGCGGCGGCGCGGGCCGCCGGTGGGCGGGTGGTGGTCGGCTACGGCATGAGCGAGACCTGCGGGGGGTGTGTTTACGACGGCGACCCCCTTTACAATGTAGATCTTAAAATCGGCGGCGACGGCCTGATCCGCGTCGCCGGCCCGGTGTTGTTCTCCGGCTACCGGCTCCGCCCCGACCTGACCGACGCCGCCCGCGACGGCGGCTGGTTCCGCACCTCCGACCTCGGCGAGATGACCGGCGGGCGGCTGCGCGTGCTGGGCCGGGCCGACGACGTCGTCAACACGGGGGGGGAGAAGGTGGTGGCCCCGGCTGTGGCGGCCGTCGTGGCCGAGCATCCCGCGATCACCGACGCCGTGGTGGTCGGCCGCCCCGACCCCGAGTGGGGCGAGCGGGTGGTCGCCGTCGTGGTCTCGGCCGCCCCTCCGTCCCTGGCCGACCTGCGCGCCTTCGTCAAGGAACGGCTTCCCGCCCACGCGGCCCCGGCCGAGCTGGTCGTCATGACCGAAATACCACTTTTGCCCAACGGCAAGCCAGATCTCGCCGCCCTCCGTTATGGTCTGGGAACCATAACGGATCCCGGACCGTCAAACAGATAGCCGAACTGGAAGGACGAACCCGATGAACATCACCCGCAGAACGTGGGTGTCCGCCGGCGTCGTCAGCGCGATCCTCGTCGGCGGCGTCTCCGTGGCGGCGGCGGCCACAGCCGGCCGGACGAGCGGGGTCGACGGACCGGTGAACCCCGCGCCCCCGGCGGCGAGGCAGGCGGAACCGCCCGCCTCCGACACCGAGGCGACCGCACCGCGCACATCCCGGCCCCCGGACGGCTCGGTGGTCTCCCGGGAGGTCAACCCCGACCCCGCGCACGTCGCGAGATACTGGACGAAGGAGCGCCTGCGCGAGGCGGAGCCGTTCCCCATGCCGATGGCCGAGAGGTCACTGGACGTGTCCGAATAGGGCCGTCCCGGGCCGCTCAGGGACGTCGTGGACGGGACGGACCGCCTCCAAGCGGTCCGTCCATCATATTTTCCGCGTCAAGTCGGGAACATAAGGTTCTTGGTTGGGGTTATTGATACCGGTGCGCTGAGCGGCCTCACGCCGCCCCACCCCACAACCTGTAAGCAGACGACTCCGTGTTGGAGGAGGTGTCCTCATGCCCCAAACCGCCGCGGCGACCTCACCGGAGGCCCCGACGTCCCTCGAAGAGCTTCTTGACCGAGGGCGAGACCAGGGTCACCTTTCCCTCGCGGAGCTGCGTCGCGCCTTCGCGAAGGCGGGGGTCAGCCCCACCGAGGGCCGGTCGATCCTGAGGGAGCTCACCGAGTCGGGTGTCAGCCTGGCGGCCGAGGACGAGCCCACGCTCGCCGCCGCCACCAAGAAGGCCGCGGGCAAGACCGTCACCCGCAAACCGGGCACCCGCAAGGCCAAGGCCGCCCCCGCGAAGAAGACCCCGGCCGCCGCGTCCGAACCGGCCGGTGCCCCCGAGGCCCGCGAGGACGCCGGTCGCGCCCCGGAGGGCCTCGACCAGGAGCGCGAGGAGTGGAGCGCCGCCGACGAGGCGGAGCTGGAGGCCGAGCCCGCCGTCGACCTGGACGACCACTCATCGGTCATGGGCGACTCGGTGCACACCTACCTCAAGTCCATCGGCCGCCGCACCCTGCTCACCGCGGCCCAGGAGGTCGAGCTCGCCAAGCGGATCGAGGCCGGCCTGTACGCCGAGGCCAAGCTGGAGGCCGAGCCCGCCCTGTCCCCCGCCGTCCGCGACGACCTGGAGTGGGTCGCCGAGGACGGCCGCCGCGCCAAGGACCACATGCTGGAGGCCAACCTCCGCCTGGTCGTCTCCGTCGCCAAGAAGTACACCGACCGCGGCATGGCCCTGCTCGACGTGGTCCAGGAGGGCAACCTCGGCCTGATCCGCGCGGTGGAGAAGTTCGACTACACCAAGGGATACAAGTTCTCCACCTACGCCATGTGGTGGATCCGCCAGGCCATCCAGCGCGGCTTCGCCGACTCCGCCAGGACCATCCGCCTGCCCGTCCACGTACTGGAGATGCTCTCCAAGCTGTCACGCATCGAGCGCGACATGCACCAGCGCCTCGGCCGCGAGCCCACGCCCGAGGAGCTGGCGGTGGAGCTGGACCGGACCCCCGACCAGATCGAGGAGCTGCTCCGCACCAGCCGTCAGCCGCTCAGCCTCAACGCCACCATCGGTGACGACGGCGAGACCACGATCGGCGACCTCATCGAGGACGTCGACTCGCCCGAGGCGTCGGAGGTGGTGGACCGCCAGCTCCTCGGCGAGCAGCTCCGCGGTGTGCTGGGCAACCTCTCCCCCAGGGAGGCCAAGATCATGGCGCTGCGCTTCGGCCTGGTCGACGGCAAACCCCACACCCTCGACGAGATCGGCAAACATCTCGGCCTGACGCGCGAGCGCATCCGCCAGCTGGAGAAGGAGTCCCTCTCCAAGCTGCGCCACCCCAGCAACACCCGGCCGCTGCTCGACTGGGCCAGCTGACCACCACCCGCCGGGTTGCCGTCGCGACGTTCCCGTCCGCGGCGGCGCCCCGGGGGCCGGGCCCGGAGGCCGGACGGCCCTCTCCCGGTCAGCGGACCACGGTCACCGGACGCGGGACGCGGGCGATGCCGGTCAGGCGGTTCTGCTCCCTGAGGGTGCGCAGCCGCTCGACCTCGTCGGTCCACTCGGCGCCCTTGGGGGTGGCTTTGCCCTTGCGGCGACGGATCGGGTCGTCGTAGGCCCCGATGCCGAACGTCGCCCGCTGACCGGCCTCGGCCGCGCGCAGCGCCTCGGTCAGCGCCCGGTCGAAGGCCAGCCCAGCGGCCCTGAGGTCCTCCACGGAGGCCGGGGCCGTCTGCGCCCGGCGCAGCGCGACCTCGGCCGCGCGCGCCTTCTCCAGAAGCTCGGGGAAGCTCTTCCCGACCTCCTGGTCGGCGTGGTGGCGAACCTCCGCCTCCCGGCTCACCCTCGGTCGGAAAAACGCCATCGTCCGCCCTCTCTCACCCGTCGCCGGACACACCCCGGCAGATCACGGCTGTAGCCTACGCCGTCCGCCTCCGGCTCACGCACTCAGGGATCCGCCTCGGGGGACGCCTGTCCCGGAAGAGCCGGCCCGTCCGGCGTGGCGCCCTTTACGCAGTAAGGTCAGCGGTGCCAGGATGAGGCCCATGCCTGCCAAGCGACCACCGGTCCCGCTCTCCAGGGAGCGCATCATCGAGGCCGCCCTGCACATCGCCGACACCCAGGGGTTGCGCCGGCTGACGATGCGGCGGCTCGGCGACGCGCTCCAGGTGGAGGCCATGGCCGTCTACCACCATCTGCCGCGCGGCAAGGACGCCCTGATGGACGCCCTCGCCGAGCAGGTCACCGCCGTCCGTGTGGAGCCCCGCGGAAGCTGGCAGGAGAGCGCGAGGGCCTGGTGCCGGGCGAGCCGGGAGGCGCTCAGGGAGCATCCGGGGGTCCTGGCGCTGGCGCTCACCAAACCCCCCAGGGGCCGCACCGCGGCCGCCGTCAGGGAGCAGGTCGACCAGCTCGCCGACGCGGGGCTCGCCGACGCGGGACAGGCCGTGCGCGCGCTGCGGGCCTACGTCTTCGGCGCGGTGGCGGTGGAGGTGCAGCAGTCCGGGTGGGCCGAGCCGATGGACGAGGACGGCGAGCCCTGGCTCCCCCCGTCGCGCGGGGGCGGCTCGGCGGCGGCCGACGCCGACTTCGAACTCGGCCTGACCGCGTTGCTGGCGGGCCTGGCCTCGCGGTGATCCGGGTCGAGCGGGCCGTGCCGGGACGTGGGCGTCCGTGCGGCGATCCGGCTCACGGACCCGGCCTCCCGCCGGCTCCCCTGCCCGGTTTCGCGGATCCGGCGCGGCCGACGGCGCCGGGCCGTACTGCCCTGGTGAGCGCCCCCGGAAACCCATAACCCAATTGTTTACCCGCCAGACGGCGTGTCACTCTGGCTAGATGTTCGTTTATGGGGCATGCTGTGGTAAAGGTCACACCCTAGAACAGCCTTGAGGGACCATTCCTCAGCGTTCGCAAACAGTCCTAACGGGCTATGTCGCAGGGCGCGACCAGATCGCACACTTGAATCGCACACGTGATCTACACAATGTGCGAGCCTCACCCCGTTCGAGGTCCGCGCTGCCATACGTCCACCCAGATGCTCGTCCCCGTCGAACGATGGGAGCGGATCCCATCGGTGACGGTTGTACACCGGTTGTCCGATGTCGATCCAACGAGCCGACAAGAAAGATCCGGAGGCACGCCGATGTGCCCGCATAAGCCGTCCTGTCCGTCCGCCGAGGCGCTGGACCGTGAAGCCGCCCGCACGACGGCATCCCACCCCGAACAGGGCTGGAGCCTGCTCTGCAACGGCGTGGTGCTGTTCGAGGACACCGGTGAGCTTCTGCCCGACGGCGCCGTCATCGAACCGCACCGGCCGCTGGCCGGCGTCGCCTGATCACCCCCGTCACCTCCCGGAGCCCGGCCGCGTCCTCGCGTCAAGCCAGCGCGCGACCGTCTCACCCACCCTGGCCGGATCCCTGTTGAGGTCGTGACCCTCACCGGGCAGCACCACCAGGCACGAGGCGTCCGCCGCCGCCGGCACACCGAACCGGTCACGCTCCCCGCTCACCGCCAGCACGTCCACACCCGCCGCGCGCAGTTCCCCGACTCGGGATCGCTCCGGCCTGCCCGGCGGGTGGAGCGGGAAGGCGAGCGCGACGACCGCCTCGGCCCCCGTCGCCACGGCGGTACGGCAGGCGACGCGGGCCCCGTTGCTCCGGCCGCCCTGCACCAGCGGCAGCCCCGGGTAGCGACCGCGGAGGTCGGCCGCCAGCGCCGTCCAGGACTCGTCCTGCTTGACCACCGGGCCCGGCGCCCTGGCGCCCCGCAGCCGGAAGGGCTGGAGCACCCGCGCGACCGTCCCGCCGATCCCCGTCACCGCGTCCCGTACGGCCAGCAGGTCCGCCGACTCCACTCCCCCGGCCGAGCCGTGGGTGAGCAGCAGCAGGAACCTCCGGCCCGGGGCCTCGTCGATCTCCGCCAGGGCCGGGCCGTGCGGGGTGGTGATCTCCACGGACGAGGCCGTACTTCGGGTGGACACGGGATCTAGTCCTATCGGCTGATGTCACGGACCGCGGATGGGCGGAGAATCGCACCGTGCAGGAGCATCAAGATATCCGACAGGACATGCGCGCCACCATCGAGGCCCGGCGTGACCTCGGCCCGGAATACGAGGCCGCGCTGATCGAGTCGTTCGTGGAGCGGCTCGACGCGACCATCGCCGCGCGGGTGCGGGCCGAGATGCAGGGGGTGGGTGTCTACCCCCCGCATCCCGGCGTCCACCCCCACTCCCAGCCGCCCCATCCACCACGCAAGGGCGCCAACTCCGCCATTCCGATCGCGCTGGGCTCGATGGGCATCGCCATCCCGCTGACCGCCATCGCGAGCCAGTCGGGCACGGCGGGGCTGTTGCTGGCCTGGGGCGGCATCGTGGCGATCAACTTCGCCCACGCGATCGGCCGCTGGCGTGCCCGCGACTGAGAGCCGCACCCGGCGGGTGCCGATCAGGCGCCGCGGTCG
This sequence comes from Streptosporangium sp. NPDC006007, assembly GCF_040614315.1. Lineage (NCBI taxonomy): Bacteria > Bacillati > Actinomycetota > Actinomycetes > Streptosporangiales > Streptosporangiaceae > Streptosporangium > Streptosporangium sp. NPDC006007. The sequence continues at coordinate 111,339 of NZ_JBEXUG010000009.1, forward strand.
AGGCGGAGCCTGACCTCCTCGGCGAGGTCCTCGTCCGCGCTGTCCAGACCGTAGCGCCACACCTGCTCGGCGTCCTCGTCACGGCCTCTCAGCGGGAGCGTGCGGGCCAGCAGCTCGATGGCCAGCGCACCGGTCCCGGCGTCGCCGCCCTCCTCCACCGCCCGGGTGAGCTCCACGCACGCCAGCTCCAGGTGGGCGATGCCGAGCAGCACCCGGAGCCTCGCCACGTCGGCCACCTCGGGCACCGAGAGGGCGTCCAGGAGCGCGTCGGCGGCCTGCCCGGCCTCCCCCTCCTCCAGCAGAAGCTCGGCCAGCCACTGGGCCGCCCGGGAGGCGATCTCCGGGTCGCCGGTGGCCAGCGCGGCCCTCAGGGCCGTCTCCGCCTCCTGCCGCCCGCCGGCGAGCCTGGCCAGCCCCATGTGGGCCAGCGGGACGCAGGCGGGGTTTCCGGTGCCGAGCGCGGCCTGCCAGGCGGCGCGGGCCTGGTCGGTCAGGTCCTCCCGCTCGAAACTCCTGGCGAGCAGGCAGGCGGCCTGCGCGGCGAACTCGGGGTGGCCGGTGGCCAGCGCGGTGCGCGCGGCCGTCCGGGCGCCCGCCACGTCTCCGCGCTCCTCCAGCACCACCGCCAGTCCCACCGCCGCCTGGGCCCGGTCCGGCCCCTGGGGGTCGGCGGCCAGTTCCGCGAAGATCACCGCGGCGCCGTCCAGATCACCGCCCTCGGCCAGCTTCCGCGCGGTGTCCAAGGGACGCGTGTCCACCTCTGGCATGCGGGGTCCTTCCGGGGGTCTTCCTGAGTGAGGAAACGCCCCGAGCCTAACGACTCGGGGCGCGGTCCGTCTCCGGCATACGAGGGGATCTCGTGGCCGGATCAGTCCTCGTACGCCTCCAGCGGCGGGCAGGAGCAGACGAGGTTGCGGTCGCCGTACGCCTGGTCGATGCGGCGGACCGGCGACCAGTACTTGCCCTCGCGCACCGACGGCAGCGGATAGGCGGCCTCGGTGCGGGCGTAGGCGTGCTCCCAGCCGTCGGCGACCAGGCAGTCGGCGGTGTGCGGGGCGTTGCGCAGCGGGTTGTCCGTCTTGTCGTACGCTCCGGAGGCGACCTTGTCGATCTCGCCGCGGATGGCGATCATCGCCTGGCAGAACCGGTCGAGCTCGGCCAGGTCCTCGCTCTCGGTCGGCTCGATCATGAGCGTGCCGGCCACCGGGAAGGACATGGTCGGCGCGTGGAAGCCGTAGTCGACGAGGCGCTTGGCCACGTCGTCCACGGTCACGCCGGTCTCCTTGGTGATCTGGCGCAGGTCGACGATGCACTCGTGGGCGACCAGGCCGCCTCGGCCGGTGTACAGGACGGGGTAGTGCGGCGCGAGCCTGGTGGCCAGGTAGTTGGCCGACAGGATGGCCTGCTCGGTGGCCGCCTTGAGACCGTCGGCGCCCATCATCCTGATGTAGGCCCACGAGATGGGCAGGATGCCCGCCGAGCCGTACGGCGCGGCCGAGACCGGCCCGACCGCCGAGTCGCCGCGGAGCGGGTGGCCCGGCAGGTAGTCGGCGAGGTGGGCGCGGACCGCGACCGGGCCGACGCCGGGGCCGCCGCCGCCGTGCGGGATGCAGAAGGTCTTGTGCAGGTTCAGGTGGGACACGTCGGCCCCGAACTCACCCGGCTTGGCCAGGCCGACCAGGGCGTTGAGGTTGGCGCCGTCCACGTAGACCTGGCCACCGGCCTCGTGCACCCGCTCGCAGATCTGGGTGATGGTCTCCTCGTAGACGCCGTGCGTCGACGGGTAGGTGACCATGATCGCGGCGAGCCGGTCGCGGTGCTTGTCGATCTTGGCGTTGAGGTCGTCGAGGTCCACGTTGCCGTTGTCGTCGCAGGCCACCACCGCGACGCGCATGCCCGCCATGACCGCGCTGGCGGCGTTGGTGCCGTGCGCCGAGGACGGGATCAGGCAGAGGTCGCGGCCGGACTCGCCGCGCGCCCGGTGGTAGGCGCGGATCGCCAGGAGGCCGGCGAACTCGCCCTGGGAGCCGGCGTTGGGCTGGATGGACACGGCGTCGTAACCGGTGACCTCGGCCAGCCAGCTCTCCAGCTCCCTGATCAGCTCCAGGTAGCCGACGGCCTGGTCCTCGGGGGCGTAGGGGTGCAGCCCGGCGAACTCCGGCCAGGTGATCGGCTCCATCTCGGTGGTCGCGTTGAGCTTCATGGTGCAGGAGCCCAGCGGGATCATGGACCGGTCGAGCGCGATGTCCTTGTCCTGGAGCCTGCGCAGGTAGCGCAGCATGGCGGTCTCGGACCGGTGGCTGTGGAACACCGGGTGGGTGAGATAGTCGCCGGTCCGGGCCAGGTCGCCGGGCAGCGCGTCGTGCGCGGCGGCGTCCAGGTCGGTCAGCACGGCGCCTGCGACGTCGAAGGCGGCCAGGACCTGTTCCAGGTGGATGAACTCGGTCCGCTCGTCACAGGTGACGCCCACGTGGTCGGCGTCCACCAGGCGCAGGTTGACCCCGTTGTCGCGGGCCGTGGCGACGATCCGGGCCGCGCGGCCGGGCACTCGGGCGAGCACGGTGTCGAAGAACTCGTCGTGCACGACCTCGACACCGCCCTGGCGCAGGCCCGCGGCGAGCACGACGGCGTGCCGGTGGACCCGCCGGGCGATCCGGCGCAGGCCCTCGGGGCCGTGGTAGACGGCGTACATGCCCGCGATCACCGCGAGCAGCACCTGCGCGGTGCAGATGTTGCTGGTCGCCTTCTCCCTGCGGATGTGCTGCTCGCGGGTCTGCAGCGCGAGCCGGTAGGCGGGGCGCCCGTCGGCGTCCTGGGAGACGCCCACCAGGCGGCCGGGCATCTGCCTCTGGAGGCCGTCGCGGACCGCCATGTAGGCGGCGTGCGGACCACCGAAGCCCATCGGGACGCCGAAGCGCTGTGAGGAGCCGATCGCGATGTCGGCGCCCAGCTCACCGGGGGCGGCCAGCAGGGTGAGGGCCAGCAGGTCTGCGGCGGCGACCACCTGGGCGCCGCGGGCGTGGGCGGCGTCGGCCACGGCGCGGAAGTCCCTGATCCGGCCGCCCGCGCCCGGATACTGCACGAGCACGCCGAAGCACTCGGGGAGCCCGGCGCCGAAGTCGCTCTCCACCAGCTCGATGCCGAGCGGCTCGGACCTGGTGCGCAGCACCGCCTTGGTCTGCGGCAGCGTGTCGGCGTCCACCACGAACACGTTCGAGGCCGAACGGCCGGCCCGGCGGGCCAGGGTCATCGCCTCGGCGGCCGCGGTGGCCTCGTCCAGCAGGGAGGCGCCGGCGACGTCGAGGGCGGTCAGGTCGGAGACGACCGTCTGGAAGTTGATCAGGGCTTCCAGGCGGCCCTGGGAGATCTCCGGCTGGTAGGGCGTGTACGCGGTGTACCAGCCCGGGTTCTCCAGGAGGTTGCGGCGGATGACGGCCGGGGTGATCGTGTCGTGGTAGCCAAGGCCGATCATCGAGGTGAGCAGGGTGTTACGCCCCGCCAGGGCGCGCAGTTCGGCGATGGCCTCGGTCTCACAGGCCGCCGGGGGCAGCCTCAGCCGCTCCTCGGCCCGGATCACCTCCGGCACGGTCGCCGCGACGAGGTCGGCGGTGGAGGCGAATCCCACCGCTTCCAGCATGCGGGTCCGGTCGGCGTCCGCGGGCCCGATGTGCCGGGTGGCGAACGGCGGAGAGATGAGCTCTCCGAGCGGTGAAAGGTCGGTCATGAAAAGCCTCCCGAGGCGGTGGAGACCGGCGCTGGGCGCGGGCGTATGCCGGATCTCCCCCTCTGTCACCTCGACCTGAGAGCTTCGCCTCCCGAAAGGGGGGCTTTCACCGTCGGTGAGACGCGCCTGGCGGGCGCACCTGCTTTCCAGAGTCGCCTCGTCCATGCGGTACCGGGTGCCTGAGAGATTCCGGGGAGGTTGCTCCTTCGGCGCCCCGATCAAGTCGGGGTCTCTCCCGCACAGGGTCAGCAGCTGGACTAACTTTACCCCGTGCGGCGAACTCGCCGACGACGGGCCAGCTCATCCGCGTGGTGCTCGCCTAAAGGGCCCTGGCCTGACTCCGCCCGCTCGCCGGGAAGATCCGCGAGGGAGCCCTCCACCTCCTGCCAGACCCGGCCGAGCGCGATGCCGAACACTCCCTGACCGCCCTGGAGCAGGTCGATGACCTCGTCGGGCGACGTGCACTCGTAGACGCTCACCCCGTCGCTCATCAGGGTGATCTGGGCGAGGTCGTTGACGCCGCGGTCGCGCAGGTGCTGCACGGCGATGCGGATCTGCTGCAGGGACACGCCGGTGTCGAGCAGCCGCTTGACGACCTTGAGCACCAGGATGTCGCGGAAGCCGTACAGCCGCTGGGAGCCCGAGCCGTGCGCGGCCCGCACCGTGGGCTCGACCAGGCCGGTGCGCGCCCAGTAGTCCAGTTGCCGATAGGTGATGTCGGCCGCGGCGCAGGCGGTGGGGCCGCGGTATCCGATGTCGGCGGGCGGTTTCACCGGCTGCCCGTCGAACAGCAGACCCTCTTCACCCGCGCGCTGGCGTGCCGACTGGCGCCGTTCCGGGTCATCCTGGTCGGCGTTTCTACCCTCGCCGCTGCTGACCGCCACGCGGACCTCCGGCTTTCTCTCATCCCACGGCCTGATCTGGGGGTTTGTGCACGACCGCGGGTTTCACTTGCACCGTAGGACTGGGGCCAAGATCAGTCAACGACCCTACCCGGCGCGTCGTGAAGCGTAAATGCACCGAAATACCTACCCCGCGCGGCCGAAGTCCTCGGGCGTGATCGTGTCAAGGAACTCCCTGAACTTCTCCACCTCGTCCTCCTGGTCGTCGGGAAGGATCACCCCTGCCTCCCTGACCACATCCTCGCTGGCGAAGATGCGGGCACCTGTGCGGAGTGCCAGGGCTATGGAGTCGGACGGACGGGCGCTCACCTCGACCCCGTTGGAGAACACGAGGTCGGCGAAGAAGATCCCGTCCCGGAGCGCGACGATGTTCACCGTGCTCAGCCGTACACCGAGCGCGTCGAGCACGTCACGGAACAGGTCATGGGTGAGCGGCCGGGGCGGCGGCTCGTCTGCCTGGGCCATGGCGATCGCCGTCGCCTCCGCCATGCCGATCCAGATCGGCAGGTAGCGCTCCCCATGTGCTTCCTTCAGCAGGACAATAGGCTGGTTAGAGGGCATTTCAACCCGAACGCCCACGACCTCCATCTGCAACACGGGCTGCTCCGTCTTCGCTGGATTACGACCGGTTCGTTCAACGTAACACTCGTAGGGGTACGAGTGGCTGGTCAGGTTCTCACCGGCCCAGAACCCCACGCACGCCGGAACGCAGCAGGGAGGCGTGTAATTCCAGCAGGAGGCCGGAAATCTCCCTGGCCGTCTCATCGGCCCGATCGATGGCGCCGGGTCCCCTGCGGCGCAGCAGCGGCGCGACCGCCTGCTCCACGAGCCCGGCCTCGCGCTCGGCCGCGGCCTTGACCGCCCGCAGATGACGCGCGCGCAGCCCGAAGGCGGCCAGGGCCCCGACACTGCGGGCCACGGCCAAGGCCTCGGCGTCGTAGTAGCGGGCCACGGCCGCCAGCAGGCCGAAGTCCTCAAGCTCGGCGAGGGTCTCCTCGTCGAGCTCGGCGGCGGCCAGCAGCTCCTCGCGGGTGAGGCGGACCTCGGTGGTCACGTCGCCGGGGACGGCACGCGGGCGGGCGACCGGGCGCTCGTCACGGTCGGCGGCCTCAAGCCGGTCCTTGATCACGCGGAGCGGCAGGTAGCGGTCACGCTGCTCACCGAGGATGTAGCGGAGCCGCTCGACGTCGGCGTAGCTGAACTTCCGGTAGCCGGAGGGACTGCGCTCCGGCTCGATCAACCCCTCGCCCTCCAGGAAACGGATCTTGGAGATGCTCACGTCGGGGAACTCACCCTGCAGGAGGGCCAACACTTCCCCGATGCTCATGTGCGAACGAGCCGCCTGGGAGCTCATCATCCTCCAGCGGCGCCACGGGTGAGGAAGACCAGCCGGAACTTGCCGATCTGCACCTCGTCGCCGCCGTACAGCGGAACCTCCTCGATCCGCTCGCGGTTGACGTAGGTGCCGTTCAGGCTGCCGACGTCACGGACGGTGAACACGCCGCCACCACGCCGGTAGAACTCCACGTGCCGGCGCGAGACGGTGATGTCGTCGAGGAAGATGTCACTCTCGGGGTGACGGCCCACCGTGGTGAGGTCGCTGTCGAGCAGGAAGCGGCTGCCCGCGTTGGGACCGCGCATGGCGACCAGCAGGGCGGTGCCCGGCGGCAACTGCTCGACCGCCTGCCTCTCGGCGAGAAGCGTCTCTCCGGTCTCCGCCTCGTAGGCCTCGATCCCGGAGAGGGAGATCGTGGAAGTGCTGTCTCCGGGGGTCTCGGTCCTGGTCAGCGGCGACCCGCACCGTGAACAGAAACGGGCATCCTCAGGATTGGCATGACCGCACTGCGTGCAGTAGACGCTGGGCATCGATCGGCTCGGCCTCCTACCGCGAAGACGCGGCAACGGTACTCAGTGATGCGCGCCTCGCTATCATCGCTTCTCACGTATTTGCTCAGACTGCGAATGCCGCAACATACACCGATGAGACGCAAAGATCAAGGTAGACGCTCGACCGCGGGTTCGGTCGGTGACAAAGTTACCGCCGGTCGGCGTCCCGGGTCCATGCCGCCGCGCTGGGTTTTCGCACTCGGCCCGCCGGAGAGGGACCGGATCCGCCCGCCGGGACTCCCGCGGGCCCCGGATGCACCCGCCGGGACGGCCCGTCAGCTGGCCGCGGCCTCCTCCACGATCCGGGCCCAGTGCTCCAGCAGGCTCTGCGCGGAGTCGGCGTCGCCCCCCTCGGCCCACAGGTGGGTGACCGCCTCGGCCGGGTCGGGCAGCACCAGCGCCCAGCTCCCGTCCTCGGCGACGACCCGCACCCCGTCGGTGGTGTCTATCCGGTAGCGCTCGGCGGCCTCGACGACCGAGCGCATCACCGCCCCCTTGGCGGCCCAGGGGGTCGGGACTGTACGGCGCAGCAGCCTGGCCTCCGGGATCCTGGCGTCGATCTGGCTGAGCGAGAGCCGGGTCCTGGCGACCAGGCCGAGCAGGCGCAGGAAAACCGCCATGCCGTCCACCCTGGGACCGAACTCCGGCACGACGAAGCCGCCGCGGCCGTCGGCGGCGAAGATCATGCCCTGCTCCCCGGCGGCGGCGGTCAGCGCGTCGGTCGCGGTGGAGGTCCACTCGACCCGCACCCCGTGGAACCGGGAGACCTGCTCGGCCACCCGGGTGGTGGTGACCGGCAGCGCCACCCGGCCACCGCGCCGCTCGGCCGCGACCAGGTCCAGCACGACCAGCAGGGCACGCTCCTCGCTGATCAGGTGACCCGTCTCGTCCACGAGGGCGACCCGCTCCCCCACCGGGTCGAACCGCACCCCGAAGGCCGCCCTGGAGGAGCCGACCAGCTCCGACAGCCGTTGCAGGGCACGGCGGCGCTCGGCGAGGGTCTCGGCGGGCGACGCCTCGTCCAGCCGGTTGTTGACGGTGAGCACCTCCACGCCGACCCGGCCGAGAAGGCTGGGCAGCGCCAGCGAGGAGGTGCCGCCCGCGCAGTCCACCACGACCTTCATCCCGGCGTCGCGGACCCCGTCGACGTCCACGCGGCGCAGCAACTCGTGGGTGTAGTCCTCGATCGCCCTGGCGGGAAAGCCGAGCTCGGCGATCTCCCCGGGGAACGCGCGGCGGTACTCCTGGCGGGAGAAGACCCGGTCCAGCCGGCGCTGGGCCGCCGGGGACAGGTCGGCGCCGTGCTCGTCCATGAAGACGATGTCCACGCTCTGCGGGTCACCGGGGGTGGTGCGCAGCGCGATGCCGCCCACCGCGTTCTCCCTCGCGGTGTGGAAACGGGCGACCGGCAGCGGGGCCGCCTCCAGGTCGAGCACGTTGATCGCGCTGGCGTTCAGGGCGCTGATCACCGCCCGCTTCAGCGCCCTGGCGGCCCTGGAGGAGTCCCGGGAGGTGATGACCGAGGCGCCCTTGCGCAGCGTGGTGGCGTAGGCGCCGGCGAGCCGTACGCACAGCTCGGGGGTGATCTCCACGTTGACCAGGCCGGACACCCCGCGCGGGCCGAACAGGCTGCGCTGGCCGCGCGGCTCCCAGATGAGGCTGGTGTTGATCACCGCCCCCGCCTCGATGGTCTTGAAGGGATAGACCTTGACGCCCGAGGAGACGTACGCCTCGGCCTCGATGACGCACTCGTCGCCGACGACGGCGCCCTCCTCGATCCTGACCCCGGTCATCAGGTCGGTGTTCTTGCCGACGACGCAGCCGCGCAGGTGGGCGCCCGGCCCCACGTAGACGTTGTCGTGGATGACCGCGCGATGCAGGAACGCGCCCCCGCGGACCACCGCGTTGCTGCCGAGCACCGTGTACTCGCGCAGCTCGGCCCCCGCCTCGACCTTGGCGTAGTCGCCGATGTAGAGCGGCCCCTTGAGCACGGCGTCGGCGTCCACCGATGCCCCCTCGGCCACCCAGACGCCCGGTGAGACCTCAAAGGCGTCGATCTCCACCTCGACCCGGCCGGACAGCGCGTCGGCCTGGGCCTTGAGATAGCTCTCGTGGGTGCCTACGTCCTCCCAGTATCCGTCGGCGACGTAGCCGTACAGCGGGGCGCCGCGCGTCAGCAGGCGGGGGAAGACGTCCGCCGACCAGTCGACCGGCAGGCCCGCGGCGATCTCGTCGAGAACCTCCGGCTCCATCACGTATATGCCGGTATTGACGGTGTCGGAGAAGACCTGGCCCCAGGTCGGCTTCTCCAGGAAGCGCTCCACCCGGCCGCGGTCGTCCACGATGACGATGCCGAACTCCAGAGGGTTGGGCACGCGTTTGAGCCCGATGGTGACCAGGGCGCCGTTCTCGCGGTGGAACCGGACCATGTCGGTCAGGTCGATGTCGGTGAGCGCGTCACCGGAGATGACCAGGAAGCGGTCGTCACGCAGCCTGTCGGCGGCGTTCCCGACGCTGCCCGCGGTGCCGAGCGGAGTCTCCTCGGTGGCGTAGTACAGGCTCACGCCGAGCTCGTCGCCGTCGCCGAAGTAGTTGCGGACGAGGGGCGCCAGGAACTGCACGGTCACCACGGTCTCGGTGAACCCGTGCCGTCTCAGCAGGCGCAGCGCATGCTCCATGATCGGCCGATTGACCACAGGTAGCAGCGGTTTGGGCTGGTTCGCGGTCATGGGCCGGAGCCGTGTTCCCTCCCCGCCCGCCATCACGACGGCCTTCACACATCACCTCTTAATGCGTCTGGCTCCTCGGACGAGCTGACGCACCTGTACCCAATACAGCACCCCCGACCACCAGTACAGGCCGGTGCCCCAGATGGCCAGCGACCATCCCACGATCCGGGCCGGGTCGGCGTACCAGGCGTCGTGGTGGGCGAGGAAGAGCAGCGGGAAGGCGTAGAGCAGGTTGGCGGTGGCGGCCTTGCCGAGGAAGTGGACCGGCAGCGCCGGGCCGTACCCCAGACGGCGCAGCACGAGCGGGATGCCCAGCAGCATGACGTCCCGCAGCGGGATCGCCAGCGCCAGCCACCAGGGGATGATCTCGCGCATGGCCAGCCCGAACAGGGTCGCCAGGATGTAGAGGCGGTCGGCCAGCGGGTCGAGCAGGCGGCCGAGCCTGCTGGTCTGGTTCCACGCGCGGGCGATCTTGCCGTCGAGCCAGTCGGAGAAGCCCGCCAGCATCAGCAGGGCGACCGCCCAGCCGTCGGCCTTGGGGCCCAGCACCAGCCAGAGGAAGACCGGCACGCCGAGCAGCCTGGCCAGGCTCAGCGCGTTGGGAACCGTCCAGACGCGGTCTTCCGCCGCCGATGCCTCCGGCTCCACCCGTGCCTCCCTCCCCGGACCTGATGCCGACCCTACTGCGTCGGATCGCGGTGCCCGCCAGGTGGCCGGGAAGGACCCGGCGGAGACCGGGGCCCGGGGACGCGGGCCCGGGTGGGGCCGGAGCGCCGCGCCCGGGGCACGGAGGCGGGGAGGCGCCCCGCCCGGGGGCGGGGCGTGCCGGGGGCTGGGCGGGTCAGGAGCGGCGGACCCCGGCGCGCGGCGACCAGACCCAGACCAGCACGGCCACGGTGAGACCGAACAGGGTGAGACCGCTGGGCACGTGGGCGCCGAGCAGGTCCCAGCTGAAGTGCTGGCCCATGCCCACTAGGAACAGGCCGAGGCTGGCCAGGGCGGGCCAGCCGGCGCCCCGGCCCGGCCGCCAGACCAGCACGGCCGCGACGACCTGGAGCAGTGCGATCAGGTGCACCACCATCCCGGCCATGACGTGGGTCTCGGCCGGATCCGCCCCGCCCCGCACGGCCTGGCCCGCGAAGGAGGCCGCGACGACCAGGGCGACCGCCTGGGCGGTGACCAGGACGCGCAGGCCGTACAGCAGGCCCGCGGAGACAGAGGGGCCCTGGGACGCGGGCACCTGGGAGATGACCTCCTGCATGAGATGTGTCCTTCCTGTGGTGATCGATGAACACATCGTGGCCACGGGTGACCCGCCGGGTCGTCAGCCTGGGGGCTGACCGCCCGATCCGCCTCGTGGTGGATTCACCGCCGCCGCACCGCCCGCCGGGCCGCGGAGGTTCACGGTCGAATCATGGGGAAAAAATGACCGGACCGCGGGGAGGGCTCCTCCTCCTGAGGTAGGGGGCGGATCCTCCTCCGAACGGCCGCGAAATCGGCCGAATGGCTGGGTCACACGCTCGATTCAGCATCTACCCTTCACACCATGACCAATGACACCACGCTCTTTCTGGGGCAGTGGCTACGTTCCCCGGGGACCGTCGGGGCGGTGGCGCCGAGCTCGCAGCGGCTCGCCGAGACAGTGACCACCCCGGTCCCCCATAGGGGCGACCCCGTGGTCGTCGAGCTCGGTCCGGGAACGGGGGCGTTCACCGGGGAGATCCAGCGGCGGCTGGCCGGCCGGGGGCACCATCTGGCGGTTGAGATCAATCCGAGGCTGGCCGCCTTTCTGGCGGCCCGGCATCCGGGAGTGGACGTCGTGGTCGGCGATGCCGCGCGGCTGCCTCAGCTGCTGCGGGAGCGCGGTCTCGACCGGGCGGACGCGATCGTGAGCGGGCTGCCCTGGGCGGCGTTCTCCGAGGAGACGCAGGCCGGCCTGCTGAACGCGGTCACCGCGATCATGGGGCCGAACGCGGCCTTCACCACCTTCGCCTACAGCTTCGCCAAGCGCATGCGGCCCGCGCGGCGCTTCCGGCGGCGTCTGCACGACACCTTCGAGGAGGTCGTCGCGGGCAGGACCGTGTGGGGCAACCTTCCCCCCGCCTTCGTCTATCACGCGCGCAGGCCGCGGACCTCCCCCGCCGAGCCCGCCTGAGGACCGGGGCGGGCGGCGCGGCCGGCCGCCACGGTCAGCGCCCGGCCGCCTCGACCAGCGCCTCGACGAGCCGGTTGTCCTCGGTGCGCTCCGGGTGCCACTGGACGCCGACCGCGAACGGGTGTCCCTGAAGTTCGACGGCCTCGACGATCTGGTCGTCGGCCCACGCCACCGCGAGGAGGTCCGCGCCGAGCCGTTTCACCGCCTGGTGGTGTGACGCGACCACCTCGGCGTGGTCGCCCATCGCCTTGCCCACCTTGCTCGACACGCTGATCTGGACGAGGTGCGTACGGCCGGCCTCGGCGTGGCGGTCGTGCCCGACCTCGTCGGGCAGCCACGGGATCAGGGAGCCGCCCTGGGCGACGTTCAGGACGTGCATGCCCCGGGCGACGGCGAGCAGCGGCAGACCGGCCCGGACGGCGGCACGGGCCAGGGCCAGCTCGAAACGGTCGCGATGGGGCTGCGGCTCCTCGACCCGTTCCTCGTGGGCCGCGCCGTACAGGGTGGGGTCCAGTTCGCCGCCCCCGGCGAGGATCAGGCCGGACAGGGTCCGTACGTAGTCGTCGATGCCTCCGAGGTTCAGCGGGGGCAGCAGCACCGGGGCCCCGCCCGCCCTCTCGACCACGCGGGCGTAGGAGGGTGGCGACAGGGCGGCCTCACGGACTCCGTCGCCCCAGCGGGCGGCCTCAAGGTAGGCGGTTATACCAATCAAGGGTCGGGACATGCGTTCTCCAGAGGGCCATGCGGAACGCGGTGCCTCCTGTTCCGGGCGGCACCCATCCCATCTCCAGCAGCTCCCCCATCATGGCGTACATCATTTCGGTTATGTCACGCATTTCGGATATCAGTGTCGTCTCACCTGGAGCCGGCCCGGCGTCCGGGACCGGGCTGACCGACCTCCGGGCACCCCCGCGGAGCGGCACGACAGAGATCCACAGAGCGGATAAATCATGGGTCGCGAGTAAATGTCACCTTTACTCGCCCAGCTCTACCACCACACAATGACATGGTCACTCAAAATCACATATCAATTACAGATAGTTTTAACCCCTATCATATTGCCGAGAAACCATTGTGACCCCCACAAGGTGATGGAAGACTCAAATTTGAGCGTTCTGGTGCGCCGGGGCCGCCGGACGCTCTTCACCCGGAGCCGTCAGGAGGTTGATCTGCGCGACCGGATTTCGGTCCGGTCGATTAGGGTGGGTTCTATTCCATGTCTTTGAATCCGCGTCTCGTCAAGGAAAGCTTCGCCGTCGTCGAACCCGTCGCGGACAAGGCCGCGGCGTACTTCTACGGCCGCCTGTTCGCCGAGAGCCCGCACCTGCGGGGGATGTTCCCGCCGGCGATGGACATCCAGCGCGACCGCCTGTTCAGCGCACTGACCAGGATCGTCTGGAGTCTCGACAGCCCGGACAGCCTGTCCCCCTTCCTCAACCGGCTCGGCAGGGACCATCGCAAGTACGGGGTCGTCGCCCAGCACTACACCGCCGTCGGCAACGCGCTGCTGGCCACGGTCCGGCGCTTCGCCGCCGAGATCTGGAACCCCGAGATCGAGGCCGCGTGGGTGGCCGCGTACAGCGCCGCGGCCACCATCATGATCGACTCGGCGGAGTCGGAATCGGACTCCCCCGCCTGGTGGCCGGCCGAGGTGATCGACCACGAACTCCGTACCCCGGACATCGCCGTGATCACCCTGCGGACCGGCGAACGCCTGCCGTACCTGCCCGGCCAGTACGTCAACGTGCAGACCCCGCGCTGGCCCCGGGTCTGGCGCGCGTTCTCCATCGCGAACGCGCCCAGAAAGGACAACACCATCCGCCTGCACGTCAGGGCGGTTCCGGGCGGCTGGGTCTCCACCACCCTGGTCGGGCACACCCGGGTCGGCGACACCCTGACGCTCGGCTCCCCGCTCGGCGCGATGACCCCCTCGGGCTCCGGGCGCGACATCCTGTGCGTGGCGGGGGGCACCGGACTGGCCCCGCTCAAGGCCATCCTGGAGCACGTGATCGAGTCGGGCCGGCGGCCCAGGGTCCACCTGCTGCACGGCGCGCGCACCGCGCGCGAACTCTACGACCTTCCCGACCTGACCAGGATGGAGTCGGACTTCCCCTGGCTGAGGGTGGTGCCCGTGGTCTCGCGCGACCCCCGCTACGACGGCGTGCGAGGGCAGGTGCCCGAGGTGATGGAACGGTTCCACCACTGGAACGGCCACGAGGTCTATGTCTGCGGTCCCGCCGCCATGGTCGACGAGACGGTCCGCAGGCTCCAGCGGAACGGGGTGCCGTCCGCCGACATCCGGCGAGACCTCGTCCCCGGCGAACGCTGAGGACCGTTCCAGGTTCGGCACCGGGCCGGCTCCGGCCGGTTGACCGGCCGTCCCGGGCCCCGCCGCGTGATTCGCCGGGCCCGGGACGGGACAGGTCGCGACATGGCAGCATGAGACCGCATCCGGAGGGAGATGGTCGATGGCCAGGCCCGTCACGCTCGTGAGGTTCGTGCTCCCCTCCGCCCTGGGCCCCTGGGCGGGCGACATGGTGGAGGTCCGCCTCTTCGCCGTCGCCGACCGCGACGGCGGCCACCCCACGCTGGGCGCCGCCCTCGACAGGCTCCGCCGTACGCATCCGTCGCTGGAGCGGCGGATCCGCGACGACCGCGGAGACGTCCGCCGCCACATCAGCGTGTTCGTCTGCGGGGAGAACGCCCGGGATCTCGGCGGCCTCGACTGTGCCCTGCCTCCGGCCGCCGAGATCTACGTGCTGCCCGCCCTCAGCCGGATCTAGAGCGCCGGTCGTGTGACATCCCCCGTGTAAGGCGCTGGGGGTGATCGCGCATCGGCCGCCGAAGACCGCCGGGCCCGCCACCGCGGCGCCCGCAAGAACCTGCTCGACCCGCTCCGCACCGCCGTGGTCCACACCCTCCGCGCCGTCGCCCGGCAGCCGGCCGCCTGACGGCTACATGAACGGCGCCCCAGGGTCGAAGCGACTGACGAAGCGACGTTGCCAGGGGGTCTCCACCGCGTGCCGGGCGTAATGCTCCCGGACGTAGGCGACCGCCTCCCCCGCGGGCACCCTGTCGAGCACCGCCATACAGGCCAGCGCCGTTCCCGTCCGCCCTCGCCCCCCGGAGCAGGCGATCTCCACCCGCTCGCCCTCGGCGCGCTCCCACGCCTCCCGGAGCGCCTCCGCCGCCGCGCCCGGGTTCGACGGCAGCCAGAAGTCCGGCCAGCGCACCCACCGGCTCTCCCACTCGACATCCGGCGGCCGGCGTCCCAATAGATAAATCCCAAAGGCCGGCTTGGGCCCGGGAGGAAGCGGCCGGCGCAATCCTCGTCCCCGTATCAATCGCCCCGACGGGAACCGCAGAACACCCGAACCCTCCGAATCCCAGGTGATGCCCATCGCGTCAGCCTAGCAACGCCATAGGACACCCGGGCGGAACCTTCCCTCCGGGTTAGGGCCGGCGCGGCGACCGCGGGCCGCCTTCACCACGCCGGACCGGCACGGCGCAGCGGGTAACAAATTCACTCATAAACCGTGAATTTCACACTATTGATTGAAATATTGACACAACTCTGCGAAGAGAGTCAAATGCGGATCAGCCCCATCAGAACCAACGGGCCCTTCCGCCCCACCGCGCATGGTCACAAGCACATGGCATCCGTGGACGCGCCGACGGGCTCGTATCCCGCTCATCCGACGGGTCGTGATCCCCCACCGGCATCGGACCGTGGCCCGTCGCTCATCAGAAGGAGCACCGCGTGAGAAGCTCTCTCGCGTTTGCGCTAGTGGCCACCTCGACAAGCGTGGTCGTGGCACTGTCCACCGCATCGGCCGGAGCCTCGGGACTGACCGCTCCCGCCCCGCCCACCGCTCCTCCCGTCGCCGCCGCCCAGTCGGCCGACCGCCTGGTCGAGGCCCGGCCGGCCGCATTGCGGGCATCCGCCAAGGACCGCTTCCTCCGCCGTGACGCCGTCGCGGGCAGGGGAGGGCTCACCTACGTCTCCTACACCCGCTCCTACTCCGGCCTGCCGGTCCACGGCGGTGACTTCGTCGTCGTCACCAACGCGAGCGGCGGCGTGCTGAGCACATCGATCGCCCAGACCGAGAGGCTGAACGTCGGAACCACCCCGAAGGTGCGGGCGCGGCGGGCCGCGGAGATCGCCAAGGCCGAGATCGACAAGGCCGCCCAGGTCTCCACGCCGAAGCTGTCGGTGATGGCTCAGAGCTCGGGCCGGCTCGCCTACGAGGTCGTCGTCAGCGGCACCAGCAGAGGCCGCGAGAGCAGGCTGCACGTCTTCGTCGACGCCCTGACCGGCAAGGTCGTGGAGAAGTCCGACGAGGTCATGGACGGCCAGGGGACGAGCTACTACAACGGCCCGGTCACCATCGGCACGAGCGGCTCCGGCGGCTCGTACTCGATGACCGACCCGGTCCGCAACGGCCTCGGCTGCGGCGAACAGGACGGCTACGCCTACACCGGCGTCACCGACGTCTGGGGCAACGGTTCCGGGACCGACCTGGAGACCGCCTGCGTGGACGCGCTCTACGCGGCCCAGCAGGAGTGGGACATGCTGCGCGACTGGCTCGGTCGCGACGGCATCGACGGCATCGGCGGCGGCTTCCCGGCCCGGGTGGGCCTGCCCGACGTCAACGCCTACTGGAACGGCAGCTACACCAACTTCGGCCGTTCCCAGGACGGCGGCCGCCAGGCGACGCCGATCGACGTGGTGGCCCACGAGTACGGCCACGCCGTCTTCCAGACCACGCCCGGCGGCTCGAACGGCGGCAACGAGAAGGGCGGCCTCAACGAGTCCACCGGTGACATCTTCGGGGCGCTGACCGAGTACTACGCCAACGAGCCCGCGCAGTACGACCCGCCGGACTTCAGCGTCGGCGAGGGGGTCGACCTGGTCGGCAGGGGGCCGATCCGCTACATGCACAAGCCGTCACAGATCGCCGGTCACCCCGACTGCTACTCCGCCTCGGTTCCGAACCTGGAGGTGCACGCCGGAGCCGGCGTCCAGAACCACTGGTTCTACCTGCTCTCCCAGGGCACGAACCCGACCGACGGCCAGCCGGTCAGCCCGACCTGCGACAACTCCACCGTCGCCGGGCTCGGCATCCAGAAGGCCGGACAGATCTTCATGGGGGCGCTGCAGCGCAAGACCACGACCTGGACCCACCAGCTCGTCCGCAAGGCCTCACTGGAGGCCGCGATCCAGCTCTTCCCCGGATCCTGCAACGAGTTCAACGTGACCAGGGCCGCCTGGACCGCGGTCAACGTCCCGGCCGCGGCGGGCGAGCCCACCGGCTGCGCGGCGGCCGGCGACTTCTCGCTGACGCTCAGCCCGGCCTCGGCGAACGTGCAGCCCGGCGGGCGGGCGGCCACGACGGTCAGCACCCAGACCACCTCGGGGGGCGCGCAGAGCGTGGCGTTCTCCGTGTCCGGCCTGCCCACCGGCGCGACCGCCTCCTTCGACCCGGCGTCGATGTCCTCGGGCGGCTCCTCCACCCTGACGATCTCGGTTCCGGCGGATACCGCGCCCGGCTCCTACAACGTGATCGTCACCGGTAACGGAACCGGCGTCGACAGGACGGCGACCTTCGGGCTCACCGTCGGCTCCACGGCCGGCGCCGTCTTCGGCGACACCTTCGAGACCGGCCTCGGCTGGGCGGCGAACCCCTCCGGCACCGACACCGCCGTCAGCGGAGCGTGGGAGCGCGGCGACCCCGAGGCGACCGCCTCGGGTGCCACGGCCCTCCAGCTCGGCACGACCGTCAGCGGAACCAACGGGCTGGTCACCGGCCGCCTGGCCGGCGTCTCCCCCGGTGACCACGATGTCGACGGCGGGGTGACGAGCATCCGCTCACCCGAGATCGTACTTCCCGGCGGCACGCCCACCCTGTCGTTCTCCTGGTATCTCGCGCACCTCAACAACTCCGGCAGCGGCGACTACCTCCGGGTCCGTGTGGTGTCCGGCTCGGCGAACAGCGTGGTGTTCCAGCAGCTCGGCGCCGCCTCCAACCGGGCCGGTGCCTGGCGGGCCGCGACGGCCGACCTCTCCGGCTTCGCAGGGCAGCCGGTCCGCATCCTGATCGAGGCGGCCGACACCTCCACCCCGAGCCTCCTGGAGGCCGGAGTCGACGACGTGAAGATCACCAATTCCTGACCTCCCCCGCGGCCCCGGTTCCCTCCCCAGGGAACCGGGGCCGCGTCGTACCCGGCCCCCGATCACGCCTCCCGGGTGCCGACGTGTGACGCGGACGGCACGTGGTCGCACCCGCCTCGCGGCGTACGGGTCCTGGGTAGGCGCGGGAGATCCTGGGTAGGCAGGCAAGATGGGGGACATCATCATCAGCCGGGCGTACGGTACGGAGCCGACCGAGGGGGCGGTGTTCCTTGTCGACGGGATCTGGCCTCGCGGCGTCCGCAAGGAGGATCTCAAGCTCGCGGGATGGGCGCGTGACGTCGCCCCCTCGCCGGAACTGCGGCTCTGGTTCGGGCACCGCCCGGAGCGTTTCGACGAGTTCCGCCTCCGCTACCGGCGGGAGCTGGACGGGAAACCGGACGCGGTGCGCCCGCTGCTGGAGGCCGCGCGTCAGGGGCCGGTCACCCTCCTCTACGGGGCGAAGGACACCGAGCACAACAACGCCGTGGTGCTGAGGGAGTTTCTCCGGGACCGGCTCACGGCGAGCGCCCGGCGCTGAACCCCGGCGGGGTCTTCCGGCACTCGTCCGCCACCTCGCCCCGCCGTCGGCACGGGTGAGACACCGACGTCACGGGGAGACATCCGGTGACGCCGCCGCCTCCGCCGGCCCGCGGGATACCCGTGCGACCGGCCCCACCGCCGCTCATATCGCCACCCACATCTCCGGACCGCCACCGGGGCGCGAGCCGATCACCGACGGCGGGTGTTTTCCCTCCCCCCGGCCCGCGTGGACCCTGCTCCGACCCATGAGGACTCCGTGCCGCCCTGCGGGGCCACCGCGGGGGGGACCGCGCGGTCCCGGGGCCGGGGTCGAAGGCGGCTTCGTCGGCCGATGTCGAAGTCCGCGGCCGAGACGTCTTGACGACCCTTCCCAGCCCATGGATTAATAGCCTGAACTTTGGACCATTTAGCGAGACGGGGTTTCCATGAGGGGCGCGCTCTCCGAGCGGGACGTAACACGGGTCGACGACGCCGTCACCCGGCACGCCGAAGACGCGTTCGGCTTCCTGGAGCGCCTGATCGCGGCGCCGAGCACCGTCGGTCAGGAGGCCGGGGCGCAGGAGGTGGTCGCCG
The DNA here is from genome assembly GCF_040614315.1 of Streptosporangium sp. NPDC006007. Lineage (NCBI taxonomy): Bacteria > Bacillati > Actinomycetota > Actinomycetes > Streptosporangiales > Streptosporangiaceae > Streptosporangium > Streptosporangium sp. NPDC006007. Next base: position 130,021 of record NZ_JBEXUG010000009.1, read on the forward strand.
AGGAGCTCGCCCGCCTCGGCTTCAAGGTGCGCAGCGTCCCGATCCCCGCCTCGATCACCGACGACCCCGCCTCGGGTGTGCCGCAGATCCCCTACACCGGTCAGCACGACGTCTACGGCGCCACCGGCGGTGACGGCGCTCCGAGGCTGCTGCTGAACGGGCACATCGACGTGGTGCCCGCCCAGGACGCCGACCTGTGGGGATCCTCCCCCTTCGTGCCCGTCCGGCGCGACGGCTGGCTGTACGGCCGGGGCGCGGGCGACATGAAAAGCGGGTTCGCGATGGCCGCCCTCGCGATCGACGGGTTACGGCGGGCCGGAGTCGGCCTGCCGGGGCCGCTCGGTTTCCTCAGCGTGGTGGAGGAGGAGTGCACGGGCCACGGGACGCTCGCCGCCGGACGTGCCGGCATCCTGGGCGACAACGTGCTGCTCATGGAGCCCACCGGTCTCGACATCCTGGTGGCCGGGATCGGGATTCTCTGGGTCGACGTCGAGGTGGGGTCGGCGGGCGGTCACGCCGAGGTGGCCGACCGCTCCGGCAACCCGGTCGCCTCCCTCATCCTGCTCCTCGACGCCCTGCGCCGTTTCGAGCGCCGGCTGAACGAGGAGACCGCCGACCCGGTGTTCGCCTCGATCGCCCACCCCTACAACATCAACATCGGCAAGGTGTCCTCGGGCGACTGGACGTCGAGTGTTCCCGCCCGCGCCCGGGCGTCGGTCCGGATCGGATTCCCCCGGTCCTGGTCACCGGCGCGCGCCGAGGAGACGGTGCGCGAGGCGATCCTCCGGGAGGCGAAGTCCGATCCCTGGCTCGCCGAGCACCCGCCGACCGTCCGCCCCTCGGGCTTCAGGGCCGAGGGCTACTCCCTGGACCCCGGCCACCCCCTCGTCACCGCGGTCGCCACCGCGCACCGGGCCGCGCACGGCACCGTCCCGCGCGCCTACGCGATCGGGTCCACGACCGACGCCCGCTTCTATCTCAACCAGTTCGGCCGCCCCGCCCTCTGTTACGGACCGAACGTGCGCAACATGCACGGTGTGGACGAGGCCGTGGAGCTCGCGAGCATCGTCGCGGGTGCCCGTACCCTCGCCCGCCTCATCCCCACCCTGCTGTCGGAGGACACCCGCCTCCGGCACCACGAGCGTGAGGACGCCCGGTGACCACGACCGACTCCCCCACCCCGCCCGGCGGCCCCTCCGCCGAGATCTCCGGATCCTCCGAGGCGCCGGCGACCGGGGACCTGTTCGCCGAGATCTTCGTCGAGGCCGAGCCGACGGGCATCGACGCGCTGCTACAGCCCCTGGACATGCCCTCGGCCGGGGAGCGGATCGCCGACCGGCTCGTCACCGCGATCGCCCTGGGCGGTTTCGTGCCCGGTCAGCGCCTGCCCAGCGAACGCGAACTCTCGGCGATGCTCGGGGTGAGCCGCTCGTCGGTCCGGGAGGCGATCCAGCGCCTGGCCGCGGAGGGCTACGTGACCGTACGGCGGGGCCGCACCGGGGGCGCCTTCGTCGCCACGGCCTGGGGCCCGAACTCGCCGCAGAAGATCCGCAGGACACTGCTGCCGACCTGGCGGTCGATGGAGGAGATGCTCGACTGCCGCGCCTGCGTGGAGGAGATGATCGCCGGGGTGGCGGCCCGCCGCAGGACCGGCGAGGACGTGGCCGCCATCGAGGGCGCGCTCAGGGCGTACCGCGAGGCCGGTGACGACCGGGAGGCGTCCCGCGCCGCCGACGAGGCCCTCCACCTGGCGATCGCCCGGTCCACCCACAACCCCTACCTGGTGAAGCTGAGCCAGCGCATGCGGGACGCGGTCAACCTCGGTTTCCGGAGCGAACCGTACAACCTCGACCTCCGCCGGGCCGCGCTGGACCAGCACGCCGCGCTGGCGGAGGCGATCATCGAGGGACGTGACCAGGCCGCGGGCACCATCGCGGCCCAGCACTTCACGCTGACCACCGAGTCCACGCTCCGCGACCTCGTCGCGCGGATCCGCGACGAGGAGCCCCACCCGGGTGAGCCCACCTGAGATCACCCGCCCGACACCCCCGACCCACCATCCGGCCCGACAGAGAGGAATCCCCGTGCCAGTCGCGGCGGTCAACGACATTGAGATCAACTACCGGCTCGAAGGAGACGGGCCCGAGACCATCGTCCTGGTCAACGGCTTGGCCGACGACCTGACGACCTGGGACTACCAGGTCCCGGCTCTCCTTGAGGCGGGCTACCGCGTCCTGCGTTTCGACAACCGGGGCGTGGGCCGGACGAGCAAGCCGGCCGGCGCCTACACCAGCCGGATGCTCGCCGATGACACCAAGGCGCTCGTCGACCGTCTCGGCGTCACGGACTTCCACCTGATGGGCACCTCGATGGGTGGCATGATCGCCCAGGAGTACGCCATCAACCACGGCGCCGACCTGCGATCCCTCGTGCTGTCGTGCACCTACGCCGAACCGGGCCCCTTCTGCTCCCGCCTGTTCAAGGGGTGGGAGGAACTCGCGCCGGTGAAGGGCGTGCCGTTCATCATGCGCGAGGTGACGCTCTGGGCGTTCACCCAGGACTTCTTCGAGACCCGCCCCGCGGATCTCGCGGAATTCGAGACCGAGATGGCCGCCATGCCCTGGCCGGTCGAGGCCTATCTGTCCCAGCTGAACGTCATCCAGCGGCACGACACGACGGACCGGCTGCCGGGAATCACCGTCCCGACGCTGGTGCAGGCCGGTGAGGAGGACATCCTCATCCCGGTCAGACTCTCCCGCCGGCTGTGCGAGGCCATCCCGGACGCCGAGTGGGCGACCACTCGCGGGGGTCACGCATGTCTGTGGGAGCACCCCCAGGAGTTCAACGCCGCACTCCTCCAGTTCCTCACCAAGCACCGCCGCGCCGACTCACCGGCCGGATGAAGCAGGGAGCACCACCTTGTCACAGCAACCGACCCTCGAAAACGAGGAGGAGTTCGAGCACCGCAAGCTCGGTCTCCTGGGGGTGATGATGCCGGGCCTGGCGCAGGTCGGCCCGTTCTTCAACATCCTTTTCAGCACAGTACTGGTAGCCGGACTGGTGGGGGTGTCCACTCCGCTAGTCTATCTCATCGCCATGTTCGGGATCGGCGCGACCGCTAACACCTTCGCGCAGTTTTCCCGTAAATATCCAAGTTCAGGGTCCTTTATCACCTTCATCACCCGAGCCCTGGGCGCGCCCATGGGCGTGGTGGCCGGGGTGGTGGCCCTGCTCGGCTACATCATCGCCTTCGGCGGCATCTACGTCTTCGTCGGCGACTACATCCGCGAGAACATCCTGGGCGGCCCGCAGTTCAGCGGGGCGACGGCGCTCATCACGATCGGCTACGGCGTGATCGTGCTTCTGCCGGCGATCCTCGGGCTGAAGTTCGGCATGCGCACCACGATCGCGCTCTACGTCGTGGAGATCGTGGTGCTGGCCGTCTTCATCATCGGCGTCCTCATCCAGGGCGGGAAGAACGGCCTCAGCCTGCTGCCCTTCACCCTGGACGGGGTCACCGACCCGAAGACGCTGGCCCTGGCGCTCTCGCTCACCGTGCTCGCCTACGGCGGATTCGAGGCGGCGGCGCCCTTCGCCGAGGAGACCGCGAACCCCCGGCGGAACGTGCCGATCGCGCTGCTCTCCAACGTGTTCGTGAGCGGCCTGGTCTACGTCCTCGGCTCCTACGCCCTGGTGATCGCCTTCGGCACGGACAACATCGACGCGATGACCAAGGACGCCAACCCGTTCGTGACCGCGAGCCACGTCTTCGTGCCGTTCATCGCGGTGATCGTCACCTGGGTGTTCATGTCGAGCATCACCAGCTCCTACATCGCCGCCAACCTGGAGACCTCCCGAGTGATCTTCGGTGGTGCCCGGGGCGGCCTGTGGTGGCGCGGTCTCGCGCGGCTGCACCCGAGGTTCAACACGCCCTGGATCGCGGCCATCGCGTTCGTGGTGCCCAGTGTCGCGATCGGGGCGCTTTCCACCCTGTTCACCGACTCGGGTACCGCCTCCAGCTTCCTCGGCACCTACGGGACCATCGGCTTCCTGCTGATGTACGTGATGACCAACATCGCACTCGTGGTGGAGTGGTTCAAGGACCGCCGGGCCGGCGAACGGGGTCATGTGTTCACACGGCTCATCTCCCCGATCGTCGGTGTCGCCGTACTCGCCATCCCCTTCTGGGGCGACTTCCAGCCGGGCCAGGACGCGCCCTACAGCTACCTGCCCCTGCTGACGGTCGCGCTGATCCTGGTCGGCGTGGTCTACATGCTGGTGCTGCGCAGCCGCCGCCCCGAGGTCATGGCCCGCGCGGCCGACCTGCTCGTCGGCGAGGCCGACGACGCCGGCGACGGGAGGGGGCCCGGCACCGCCCGGACGGCGGGCTGACCGGTCCCCGGCGGCGTCGGCCTCGCCGCCGGGGAGGTCAGCCGCCGGCCGGGGCGCGGCGGCTGAGCCTGACCACCACGCTCTTGGAGGTGGGGGTGTTGGAGGTCTCCGCGACCGAGTCCAGCGGCACGAGCACGTTGGTCTCGGGGAAGTACGCCGCGCAGCACCCGCGCGCCGTCGGGTAGGCGATGACGCGGAACGCCTCGGCCAGGCGTTCCCCGTCGGGCCACTCGCCGACCAGGTCCACCGTGTCCCCGTCGGCCAGGCCGCGCTCGGCCAGGTCGCCGGGGTGGACGAAGACGACGCGGCGTCCCCCCTTCACCCCCCGGTAGCGGTCGTCCATGCCGTAGATCGTGGTGTTGTACTGGTCGTGGCTGCGGACCGTCTGGAGCAGCAGCCGTCCCGGCGGGACGCGGAGCACCTCCAGCTCGTTGACGGTGAAGTTGGCCCTGCCCGTCGCGGTCGGGAAGCGCCGCTCGTCGCGGGGGGCGTTCGGCAGGGCGAACCCCCCGGGGGCGCGGACGCGGGCGTTGAAGTCGTCGAATCCGGGCACCACGCGGGCGATGCGGTCGCGGATCGCGTCGTAGTCGTGCTCGAACTCCTCCCACGGCACGTGGGGGTCGGCGCCGAAGATCTCGCGGGCCAGCCGGGAGACGATCGCCACCTCCGGCAGCAGGCCGGCGGAGGCGGGCTTGAGCCGGCCCCGGGAGGCGTGGACCAGCCCCATGGAGTCCTCGACCGTGACGAACCGGTCGCCGTCGCGCTCGGTGCGCCCCAGCGTCGGGAGGATCAGCGCCTCCGCGCCGCAGACGGCGTGGGAGCGGTTCAGCTTGGTCGACACCTGCACCGTCAGCCGGGCGCGCCGCATCGCCGCCTCCGTCACCGCCGTGTCGGGCGTGGCGGACACGAAGTTGCCGCCCATCGCGAGGAACACCTTCGCCTCCCCGGAGCGCAGCGCCCTGATCGCCTCCACGGTGTCCATGCCGTGGCGGCGGGGCGGTTCGAATCCGAACTCGTCGCGGAGCGCGTCGAGGAAGCCCTCCGACGGTTTCTCGTAGATGCCCATGGTCCGGTCGCCCTGGACGTTGGAGTGTCCCCGCACGGGGCAGACCCCGGCGCCCGGCCTGCCCACGTTCCCGCGCAGCAGCAGGAAGTTGACCACCTCCCGGATGGTGGCGACGGAGTTCTTGTGCTGGGTGAGGCCCATCGCCCAGCACACGATCACCGATCGCGCCCCGAGCACGTCCCGCACCGCGTCCTCGATCGCGGGCCGGTCCAGCCCGGTCGCCTCCTCGACGTCCGCCCAGTCGAGGTCGCGGACGCTCTTCTCCCAGTCGTCGAAGCCGTGGGTGTGGGTCTCGACGAACTCCCGGTCGACCACCGTGCCGGGCGCCCGGTCCTCGGCCTCCAGCAGCAGCCGCGACAGGGCCTGGAAGAGCGCCAGGTCACCGTTGAGCCGGATCTGCAGGAACCGGTCGGCCAGCGTGGTGCCGGATCCCATCATCCCTGAGGGCCGCTGCGGGTTCTTGAAGCGGAGCAGCCCGGCCTCGGGCAGCGGGTTGACCGCGATGATCCGCGCCCCGTTCCGCTTGGCCCGTTCCAGCGCCGACAGCATGCGCGGGTGGTTGGTGCCGGGGTTCTGGCCGACCACGAAGACGAGGTCGGCCTGGTGCAGGTCCTCCAGTGACACCGTGCCCTTGCCGATGCCCAGGGTCTGGGTGAGCGCCGAACCGCTGGACTCGTGGCACATGTTGGAGCAGTCCGGCAGGTTGTTCGTGCCGAAGCGGCGTACCAGGAGCTGGTAGGCGAACGCCGCCTCGTTCGAGGTGCGGCCGGAGGTGTAGAAGAGCGCCTCGTCCGGGTCGGCGAGCGCGCGCAGTTCCCGGGAGACGACGGCGAACGCCTCCTGCCAGGTCACCGGTACGTAGTGGTCGGATCCGGCCGGCTTGTGCATCGGCTCGGTGAGCCGCCCCTGCTGGCCCAGCCAGTAGTCGGTGCGCGCCGCCAGTTCGGCCACGGAGTGCCGGGCGAAGAAGTCGCGGGTGATCCTGCGGGTGGTGGCCTCCTCGGCCACCGCCTTCGCGCCGTTCTCGCAGAACTCCGCCGGGCTGCGGTGCTCCCCCTCGGGCCAGGCACAGCCCGGACAGTCGAAGCCGTCCTTCTGGTTGACGCGGGCCAGGGTCAGGAGTGTACGGCCCGCGCCCATCTGGGCGTAGGACATCAGCAGCGACCGGGTCACCGCCGGGACACCCGCCGCCCACTCCTTGGGCGGGCCGACCTCCAGGCCGTCCTCGGTGACGTCCTCGCGCGGAGCCTTCCTGGCCATCCCGGTACCTCTTTCCCGATCACGTGTGCTCGTAGCCCGCCCGGTGGGACGGGCGGTCGTGGCACGCTCCGGCCCGATCCTCACCGGGTACCGGTGTCCTGTCCACGGCGCGGGCGCGGAAGCCCGCCACCACACGCCCTCTTTCCGCCACCTTGAAGTCTTTCATGTTGAAGTGACAGGTAGGCGAGGGGTATGGCCGGTTCTGTCCCGGAGGTGCGGACGGCAGGAACTGACCACTTCCTGGGCCGGTGCCGACCGGGAAAACTGGGCGGGAGATCATCCACTCCAGCGGTCGCAAAGGGGCGTCATGTCAACGGGAACGTCGATCGACCTGCACGGCCAGATCACCCTCTTCGAAGCCGATCCGCGTGCCGTCCGGCGTCTCACCGAGATCTACAGCCACGACCTCGCCCAGAAGCTGTGCGCCCACCTCGGTGTGGGGTGCCCGCCGATACGGTGGCTGCACCCGAGGACGGTCCGGGCTGCGCGGGCCGTCAGCCGAGCGGGGGCGGACCAGGCGGACCTGGATGTCTCCGAGATCATGTCGGATCTGGAGCGGGGCCGCCTCGCCGTACCCCCGCGGGAACATCTGGCGGCGGGCACGCCGCAGACGTGGTGCCACGAGGGCCTGGCGAGTCTGGCGCGGGACGTCGGGAAGGTGGACGACAGCTACACCCTCGGGCCGGCCGAGGTGCCCATCGCCCCGGTCCGGGCGCGCGTCGAGGAGGCCGCGGGCGTCCTCCGCAGGGTCTGGCCGGAGGCCGCCGCCGAGCTGGACACGCTGGTCCGTGTGATCGTTTACGTCGACGGGGCCGGATTCCGGTCCGCGACGCTCCGCGAGACGTTCGGCGCGGTGTACGCCGGGGTCGGCTTCCTGGACAGCGTCCCCGCCTGCTTCGAGATGCTGCTCCACGAGTCGGGGCACCACTCGCTGTACCTGCGCAACGCCTTCACCGTGTTCGTCACGAACACCGCCGAGGTGGCGGCCCATCCGCTGCGGCCCGACCCCCGGCCCATCGGCGGGATCGCCCACGCCGCGCACGTGCTCGCCCGGATGGCGACGGGCCTGGACCGATGGTGCCGCGAGCCCGGCGCGCCCGAGGAGGCGCGGCGCCGCCGCGAGGACGCCCTCGACCGGCTCTCGCAGACCCTGCGGGTGCTCGGCGACCGGGCCCGCTGGACGCCCGCCGGGGAGCGCTACTTCGCCGAGCTGCTGGCCCGTGAGACCGCCCTGCGGTCCGGGGCGTGACGCGGATGCCGGCCCGGGAGCCCGCCGCGGTCCCCCGCACCGGTTACCGGATCGAGCGCTTCACGCTCGGCAACGGCCTGCGCGTGGTGCTCGCACCGGAGGACGGCTCCCCCGTGGTCGGGGTCGCCGTCGTGTACGGCGTGGGCATCCGCTCGGAACCGGAGGGCCGCACCGGCTTCGCCCACCTCTTCGAGCATCTTATGTTCCAGGGCTCGGCGAACCTAGATAAACTCGCGCACTTCCGGCACGTGCAGGGAGCCGGCGGCACCTTCAACGGCTCCACCCACCTGGACTACACCGAATACGTCCAGACGGTGCCCGCCCACGCGCTGGAACGCGTGCTGTTCCTGGAGGCCGACCGCATGCGCGGGCCCCGGCTCACCCCGGAGAACCTGCGCAACCAGGTCGACGTGGTCAAGGAGGAGATCCGGGTGAACGTCCTCGGCCGGCCCTACGGCGGCTTCCCCTGGCTGAGGCTCCCGCCGGTGATGTTCGACACCTTCCCCAACGCGCACGACGGCTACGGCTCCTTCGAGGACCTGGAGGCGGCCGGGGTGGAGGAGGCGGCGGAGTTCTTCGACCGGTACTACGCCTGCGGGAACGCCGTGCTGAGCCTCACCGGCGGATTCTCCCCCGAGGAGGCGCGGCGGATGGTGGAGCGGCACTTCGGCGACGTTCCCGCCAGGCCCGCCCCGCCCCGCCCCGACCTGTCCGAGCCCGGCCTGTCCGGACGCGCCCCGCACCGGCCCGGCCCTCCCGACCCCTGCCGGCCGGAGGCCCGGCTGTCCGGATCCGGCCGGCCCGGCCCCGCGGGCGGACGCCACCGCTCCTACGTGGACGAGGCCGCGCCGACGCCGATGGTCGCCGCCGCCTGGCGGGTGCCGGATCCGGTCGCCGACCTCGCCGGCTACCTGCCGTACGTGGTCCTGGCCGAGGTGCTCACCGACGGGGTCTCCTCCCGGCTGGTCGAACGGCTCATCCTCAAGGACCGCCTCGCCACCGGCGTCAGCGGCTACATGGGCTTCATGGGCGACGCCTTCGACGCGTACGATCCCACGGTGCTGCTCCTCCAGGCGAACCTGCCCGCCGGGGGATCGGCGGAGCGTGCGCTGAAGGCGGCGGACGAGGAACTTGACCGGCTCGCCGACGGCGGGCTCCCGGAGAGCGAACTGGCACGGGTGCGGGCGCGGATGATCACGCTCCTGCTCCGCCAGGGCGACGCGGTGATCCACAGAGGGGTGCGAATGGCCGTACTGGAACTGCAGCGCGGTAACCCCGCCCTGCTCAACGAGCTGCCCGCGCTGCTCACCTCGGTGACCCCCGACCAGGTCACGGCCGCAGCCGCCCAGCTGCGCCCGCACCGGCGGGCCTCGATCGAGGTCGTCGCGGGGAGGCGGGGATGAGCGCCGACGCGAACGGGCGCGAGCACGCCCTTCCCGACCTCGGCCCCGCGGCCCCGCTCGCCCTGCCCGTCCGGGCGGAGACGGTGCTTCCCTGCGGGCTGACCGTCGTGGCGATCGCCCGGCGCACCGCGCCCCTGGTGGAGCTGCGCCTCTGGGTGCCGATGGCCCTGGTGGACGTCGCGGCCGGCGCCCTGCTGGCCCAGACGCTGTTCTCCGGCACGGGCACCCGGTCCGCCACCGAGATCGCCGTGGAGCTGCAGGCCGCCGGAGGCACGCTCGGCGGCAGGGCCGACCCCGACCGCTGGCTGGTCAGCGGCCACTGCCTGGCCTCCAGACTGGACCGGCTGCTGGAGGTGCTGGCGGATGTGCTCGGCGACGCCGCCTACCCCGAGTACGAGGTCTCCGTCGAGCGGGGAAGACTCGCCGACCGGGCGCGGGTGGCGCTGAGCCAGCCGTCGCACGTGGCAAGGGCCGAGCTGCTGAAACGGCTCTACGGTGATCATCCGTACGCGGTGGAGACCCCGGGGCCCGAGCGGGTGAACGCGGTCACCGCCGAGGAGGTGCGGACCCTGCACGGGCGGCGGATGTGCCCCGGCGGCGCCACCCTGGTGCTGGTCGGCGACCTGGACCCCGACGACGCCGTCGAGCTCGTGGCCCACCGGCTGGGCCGGTGGACCGGGAGCTGCGGGGACACCCGGATGCCGGCCGCCCCGCCGCCGTCGCCCGGACCGCTGCTGCTGATGGACCGGCCGGGCGCGGTGCAGTCGTCGATGCGGCTCGCGCTGCCCGCCCCGGTCCGCGACCATCCGGACAACGCCCCCCTGCAACTCGCGAACCTGATCTTCGGTGGTTACTTCTGCTCCCGCTGGATGGAGAACCTCCGCGAGGACAAGGGCTACTCGTACGGGCCCAGCTCGGTGATCGACCACTCGCTCGGCGGGTCGGCCGTGATGCTCTCGGCCAACGTGGCCACCGAGGTGACCGCGCCCGCGCTGGTGGAGACCCTCTACGAGCTGGGGCGGATCGCCGCGCTGCCGCCGAGCTCCGCGGAGGTCGAGCGGGCGCGGCGGTACGCCGTCGGCACCCTGCAGGTGGGGATGGCGACCCAGGCGGGGCTGGCCGGGCTGGCCGGGACGCTGGCAGGGTTCGGGCTACGGCTGGACTATCTGGCGCTGCACGCCGAACGGCTGGCCTCGGCGACGGTCGAGGACGTGCACCGGGTCGCCGTGACCTATCTGGGGCCGGGCCACGCCTCGGGAGTGGTGCTCGGCGACATCGAGCGGATTGGGCGGGGTATCGCGGCGGTCACCCCTGTCGAGATCAGGCAGGGATCACCTATCTAATGGTGAATTATTTTAACATGAAATGACATAGTCGGAATTTTCTCCATTGAAACTTGAGTGAGGCTGATTGGATCGATTACATTCTGAGGACGCCATGATCCTTTGGGAGCGCGATGTTCGAGGCACTGGGACTCAGCCGTCTCGCTGAATCCGTGTATCTGACGATGCTTGAGTTTCCCGAGGCCGGTGTGGAGGACCTCGGTCGCGTTCTCCGCCTCGACGACGGACAGGTCCGCGAGGCGCTCAACGACCTGGCACGCATGTCCCTGCTCCGTACGCCGCCGTCCGGCGCGCCGGCGTCCGGCACCCAGCCCCCGCGGCCGGTCAGCCCGGAGGTCGGCCTGTCGATGCTGCTGGCCCGCCGCCACGCCGAGGTGGCCCGCCACCAGCAGGAGATCGAGGAGAGCAGGGCCGCCTTCGAGACGCTGCTGGCCAAACACGCCGAGTCCCGGCCGAAGAACCCGGGGCCCGAGGTTCGGCGGGTGGAGGGCATCGAGGCGATCCGGGCCCGGCTGCGCGAGCTGGCGGACTCCTGCGTGTGGGAGGCCTGCTCGTTCACGCCGGACGGCGCGCAGTCGGCGGCGAGCCTGGAGGCCAGCAGGGCCCTGGACGCCGAGGCGATCGCCCGGGGCGTGCGGCTGCGGACGGTCTACCTGGACAGCGTACGCAACGACCAGCCGACCCTGGAGTACGCCCAGTGGCTCACCGAGCTGGGGAGCGAGGTGCGGACCACGCCGACGCTGCCGGTGCGGATGCTCATCGTCGACCGGCGGCTGGCGATGGTACCGGTCGACAACGACGACAGCGCCTCCCTGGCCCTGGAGATCTCCAGCCCCGGCGTGCTCAGCGGGCTGGTCGCGCTGTTCAACTCCGTGTGGAAGAACGCCGTCTCGCTGGGCTCGGCACGGCGGCGCGACGACGAGGGCCTGTCCGCCCAGGAACGGCAGGTGCTCCAGCTGCTGGGCGAGGGCCACACCGACGAGATGATCGCGCGGAGGCTGGGGGTGTCGGTGCGCACGGCCCGCCGGATCGCCTCGAACCTGCTCTCCCGCCTGGACGCGCAGAGCCGTTTCCAGGCCGGCGCACGGGCCGTCGCCCGGGGCTTCAGCCCCGCGGATTCTTGCCCTCCCGTGGGGAGACAGTTCGATCTGATGGGATCACAGTATGAGCAATGAACAGCGGATGGCGGATCACTGGTGGTGGCGGCCCGGATGGAGGGAGGGGCGCCGGTTCTACACCTGGCACCTGACGTTCGGTGACGCACCGGACGTTCACCGGATCGCGCAGCAGTACCGGAAAGGTCTGAGCAGCTTAGCGGGCCTGGACTTGGTCCCGAACCAATGGCTGCACCTGACCATGCAGGGATTGGGGTTCGTCGATGAAGTGACAGAGGAGGACGCACGAGTAATCGCTGAGGCTGCGGCCACTCGCCTGGCCAAGATCCCCGCATTCGCGCTGGAGCTGAATCGTCCGCAGATCACTTCTGAAGCGATCCGCTGGGAAGCGGCCCCCGCCGCTCCGCCCGCAGCCGTACGGGCCGCGATCCGAGCTGCGATTGGTGACGTGTGGTCGCATGTTCCGGAAAAGGCGGAAGGCTTCGCTCCGCACGTGACGATCGCCTACAGCAACGCGAAAGGCCCAATGGAACCGATCTCCGCTGCGTTGGACGCAGTCGAGGCTACTCCCGCGACGGCAAGGATACGGAGTGCGGAGCTGATCGTGCTGGGGCGGGATCGCCGGATGTACGAGTGGGAAACCTTCGCCACCGCGCCCCTGGCTAAGTGACACATCCGGCACAGAAAAGCAGCGGCCCCGGTGTAGGGAAGGTGTATTCCAGGGGCCATCGCGCCTTGCCCGTACCCCATCGGGAACCTTGTCTCATTCATTCCGCCCCCCCTCTGACTAGTCACTCTTTGTGTGTTCATAAACACAGAGAGTGATATTGATTGCAATTAGGTAAGTCTTTTGAGGTGATTGGTTTACGCGCGCCTGCTGTCGGCGATACGGCTCACCCCGCTGCACTCGGGGGTGGCATTCCTGCACAGCACCATGGAACGGCAGCGCCACTCCCTGGTCCTCGACCTGGCCGAGGTGTTCAAACCCCTGTTCGCCGAACGGCTGCTGCTCCGTCTCGCCGGTCGGGGACAGCTCAAACCCTCCCACTTCGATGTCGAGGTCAACCAGGCGATGCTGAGCGAGGCGGGCCGCAAACTCGTGGTGCAGACCGTCCGGGACGAGCTGGCCGTGACCATCCAGCACCGCGCCCTGGGCCGTAACGTCGCCTACGACGAACTGCTCTACCTTGAGGCCCTGCAACTCACCCGCACATGCCTGGAGGGCACGCCGTACAAGCCGTTCAAGATCTGGTGGTGAGACGTCGTGTACGTCGTGGTGGTCTACGACACCCTGGCCAAACGCAACGCGGCCATCCTGCGACTGTGCCGCCGGTATCTCCATCACGTACAGCGGAGCGCGTTCGAGGGAGCGCTGAGCCCGGCACAGCTCCGGAGGTTCCGCCACGAGGTCGAAGACGTGATCGACGCCGGATACGACAGCGTCCTCGTCTTCACCTTCCCCCCGGGAACAACCCCCCAACGCCAAGAATGGGGCATTACTCAACCCGCCCCCAGCGATATCCTGTGACACCCGTGAGCCCATGATGATCGCCCCGATTTGCAACAGACCCGCCGGGTTTTCCGCTATCACCCCCGTGGCCTCAACCCGCCGGACCCTCCTGGAGCCGTTGCGACCCCTCGTAGGGGCGATGAGAACCCCAGGGTAAAGACGCAGGTTGATTGGCGCAACAGTGCGGGCCGGAGGCGGTGTTTTGCAGTGAACCTCCGGTTGTGCGGAAAACCCCGGAGGTTCGCTGCAAAAGCATGATCGAAAAGCTCTTGTCCATGAGGGGCACGGTGCGTCAGGAAGCACCTTATGCCGGGGGTGGCGTCTTCAGCACGAGCGCGTCGGAGGTTCCCGAGTCAGGGGCGGGCCGTACGGTGCCGACCACCTGCCAGCCCCAGCGCCGGTACATGGCGTGAGCCGGAGCGTCCGGGTGGGCCAGCAGGACGGCGTACGGCGCGGCCCGGTCCGTCAGCAGGTCTTCGAGTAGCCGCCGACCGATCCCCCGTCCCCGATAGGCGGCGTGAACCCCCAACTCGATCACGGCGAACTTCTCGGCGGCGACGACATTCGCCGGTCCCGGGCTGGCATCCCCTCCCCACCATCGTCCGGCGGGGAAGGGCAGCCCGAACGCGAACCCGGCCAAGGCGGGACCGTCGTGCGCCGAGACCAGGGTGAACCCCTCACGCCGGACCTGACCGGCCGTGCGGTGGATGAATCGTTCTCGGGCGTACAGCGGCCCGGACAGGTACGGCGGCTCGGCGTGGATCTCCTCGTATAGATCGACGTACGGACCACTCAGCACCTCGGCGGCCCAATCCCCGATCGCCCTGTTGACGACGATCTGATTCACGTGGCCGCCCTGGGCAGCACGAGCCCTGCCCGGTAGTCCCGCACCACCTCACGGGCCCGCTCCTGCGCGGGTACGGCGTCGGCGACCATCGAAGCGGTCTGAACCACCCACTGGGAGACGTTGGAGCCAAGATCCGCCATGATGCGGCGAGCGTGCTCCAGCCCGTCTGCGACGTCCCCGTTCCGCACAGCGGACATCGCCCCGTGCAGCCGTAGCTGAGCCTCTCCCCGAGGCACACCGGATGGGTGGGCCTGGAGCGCCTCGCGCTGAGCCTGTTCGGCGGCCGGATGTGCCGACAGAGTGTAGACAAGAGAACGGGTATGCAGCAGCCTGCGCTCCGTCCAGCCGTCCGGTGACAGCTCGTCGGCCGTGACCTGGTCGGGAAGGGCGTCGAACACGCGGGCCAGCCGGTCCAGACTGCTCTGTGCGCCGACGTGGTCGCCCAGCAGGGTCAACACTTGAGCCCGGGTGGCGAGCGCCCCCACGGTGGCCAAGATCGGGCGCCCCTGCGTCAGAGCGAGGGCGTCGTCCAGGCGAGAGAGCAGCAGCGCCGGTGGCCGCCCCTCGTAGAACCCCTGAATCACCTCGCCACAGTCCACCATGGCGACGGCCTCGTTATCACTGGTCTGCTGAGCGGCCCGCCGTGCCGTCGCCCACCAGGTCCAGGACTCCTGGCGCTTCCCGGCCTGGCCGAGCACGGTGGCCAGCAGAAACGTCAGGCGGGCGTTGACCCGTGCCCACCGGGACAACTCGTCGCCGGGGGCTCCCGCCACGGCCTTCTGGAAAGCGAGCAGGTCCAGCGACAGGTCCGCGACCAACGAGACGGGAGCACGGGAGGGAAGCTGCAGGCCGTACTCCCAGGCCCGTTCCTCCCATTCGGCGATATCGGGTGCGCCCACCCGGTGATCGATGACGGCGCGGAGCTGGTCAAGCCCCTCCACCGGTGGCACCACCGCTGACGCGCCCAGCGCGGCGAGTCCCGCGAGGAGGGTTCGGCGTATGTGATCCATGCTGTCAGCATCCGTCACCGCCGGGCTTCCCGCCACCGCCGCAGCCGCCTGCCTGGTGACAATCGCGTGCAGCGCGACCAGGACGCCTCCGGCGTTCAGGTAGGTGTCGAGGCGGCGTACGGCGTCGGCGGGTGCGGGACGAACGCCGCGCTCCCAGCGGGCCAGCAGGGAGTAGTCCACCAGGACCTTGCCGCCCACCTCCCGCAGGGGCGTGCCGGACACCTCCCGGTAGTGATGCAGCACCGCGCCGAACAGGTGCAACGGCGACCGTGCGGGGTCGATGGAATGGGACACGACAACCTCCTGGCGTGATGGTCGACGTGGTCAAGCGCCTTGACCAAGCGATGTTCCTGGATGACCCCCCGGTTGGCCTCCACTATGACACGCGGAAGCCTATTGGTCACAGAGAGTTAAAGACTCCCCGCCCAACGGATCCGCCTACCCCGACCCCGCGTCCCCTCAGGAGTGTCATGGCCAGCCGACCCACCGCCGGAGAGACCGCCGACCGGTCACACGGCGCCGACCACGTCATCGATACGCTGTGCTTCAGCCGGCCGAGCGCCCCGCGCGTCGATCACTATCTGCTTGGCGGCGAGGCCGTCTACGAGCTTGACCGAGCGGCCGGAGACGCGCTGCTCACGGCGGTTCCGGGCCTGCGTGACATGGTCAGGGCGCGCCGGGCGTTCGTCGCCCGCTGCGTGCGTCATTTCGTCGAGAGCGGTCTCGACCAGATCGTCGATCTGGGCTGCGGGCTGCCCACCGCCTGGAATGTCCACCAGGTCGCCCACGCCGTCAACTCCGACGCCCGCGTCCTCTACGTCGACCACGATCCGGTCGTGCTCCAGTACGCCTGGACCTATCTGGCCGGGCCGGGCGCGGAGGTGGTCACCGCCGACGTGCGCGACACCCGCCTGCTGCTGGCCGCCCTGCACGAGGAGGGCATGCTGGACCTGCACCGCCCTGCCGGAGTGCTGCTGACCGGGGTGCTGGACGTCGTCACCGGCCACGACCTGATCGCCACCCTGACCGGCCTGCGCAAGAGTCTGGCCTTCGGCAGCCGCCTGGCCCTGACCCACCTGTGCGCCGACCGTCTGACCGGCCCCGAGGTGGCGAGGCTGACCGAGGTGTACGGGCGGACACAGACACCGATCCACCTGCGCGGCCGTACCGCCATCGAGAGCATGCTGACCGGGTTCGACATCGACGAGCCGGGACTGGTCGAGCTCTACCCGTGGGGACCGGACGAGGGCGGTTGGCCGGTGGACAACAGCTTCATCCTGGGCGGCACCGGCACCCTCCGTCGGATCGCGTGACCCCGCCCCGGCGCAGAGCCGCCACCCCCACCGGAACAATCACCCCCGACGTCCCGAGTGCCCTCGACGGACCGGCCGCCGAGGTTCTCACCGATCCTCCGGTCGGCGGGTGGCGGGAAACGGCGTGCCCATCGGACGCGGCCGACCAGCCCATGACGCCGCCGTACGGGTATCCGCCGTGGCCGCCGTACGACCTGCCCGGCGTGGCGGCCGTGCTCAACGGCATCTGGGGACTTGATCCTCCTTGACGGGCAACCTGCCGTGACCCGTCAGAGGCGATGAGGATCCCACGGTAAAGGCGCGGGTGACCTGCCCGGCCGACCTTCACACCACGGGCCGGTGGACGGCCATCCAGGCCGTGGCGAAATCGACCAGGGCGCGCTGAGACATCAGACGGGTGGTCGCGCCTCCGACCTGGCCGATCGATGGTCCGACGGCGGCTTCGAAGGCCGCGCCGAGCTGTTCGAAGTCGTCCTCCTTCTCCATGACGTCGGTCCAGGTGGTCCACCGGCTTGTTCCGTCGGGCTGCCGGATCGACGCGCCGGTGACGCCGCGTGGTGGCGATTTCTGCCGCCACTCGGCCAGGTGTAGCGACGTGTTCGAGTCGTGCCCGCATCCCAGCAGCAGTACCTTCCCGTCGAGTCGGTAGACCGCGCCCAGCGGGGAGCGTTCGCCCAGCGCGTCGTCCAATTGGTGCGTGCCGGTGATGTCGGCCGCGTGCGCGCCGAGCGCGGCGAAGGAGAGTCGTGGGTGGTCGCTGCGCAGCGCACCGGGCCACGTGCGGACCGTCTCGGCCATGACGCCCATCCACCGGCTCGGGGTGCGGGACGGATCGAAGCCGGGCGTCTGCTCCCGGATCGCCGGCCACCACTCCTCGGGGACCGGCGGGTTGCGCCAACCGGCCGGATCGGAGTTGTCGGGCGTGTGGGTCGGCACCACGACGGTGCCTTCGGGCCCGATGACGTCGAGTAACGCCTGTACCATCGCCTGGGTGCCGCCGACGACGAAGCCGAGGCTCCTGGTCGAGGAGTGGAACAGCACGACGTCGCCGGATCTCACACCGAGCGCGCGCAGATCCGAACGTAAGGACTGGACGGTGTGGGGAACAGGTTGATCCATTGGGCTGACCATACCCATCGCCTTCCCGCGCCGCCGCGGCTTTTTCACCAAGCCGGGCCAGGTATGTCCTGGGCGCCGCGACGATCTGCCGGGGGCGGGATCTCGTCCGGGAGGCCCCCTGCCGCGATGGCCACGCCGGTCGCGGAGTTCGCCTCGTCCACGTCGGCGTAGGCCGCAAGCCTCTTGTCCGGCTTGCTCGTTCTGCCCATGTCACCAGGAGCGGTGGTGCCGTCTTCGTGTAGATGCGGGTGAGGTTCACGATGACGTACTCCAAGAGATTCGAAGTGAAATGAACTGTTACGCGTGACGTGCGACCACCCTGAGTGCGAGTTCTCGTGCGTGGTCGGCTGCCGCCGGTCCACGGATCGGGTCGGGCGCCTCGGAAAGAAAGACGAGAGCGAGCATCAGCGCGGCGTCCAGTCGGCACACCAACAGGCAGGGATCGCTGTCAGACGGAACCGTCGCCGTCCTCGCGTATCCACCGCGGATCGCTTCCACGTCGAGCTCGTTCTCCGGATACCGGGCGTACTCGACCAGGCGTCCGAATTCCACCGAGGGAGACCCGAGCAGAGCATTCGACCAGTCCAGCAGGGCGACGGTCTGCCCCTGGCGGCGCCGGATGTTGTCGCTGCGGACGTCGAGGTGCAGGAGGCCGTCCTCGGCGACGCCGGTGAGATGTCCGGCGACGAGGGAGGCGTCCGGCGGTTCGGGCCAGTCGTCGAGGTGGTGGCCGACCTCTGACCAGCGGCGCCGGATGCGTGCGGCGATCGCTCTCGCCGTGGGCACTCCCTCCGACGCCACGGGCGTCAGACGCGGCGGCGGCACGTGATGAAGCCGCGCGAGGAGCCGCCCGAGAGCGAAGGAGTCAAGATCCGACCCGTCATCGGGAACGTACGCGGACAGAAGTACGTCAGGGGATGTCGGCTCGTCCGCCAGGACGAGTTCCTTCGCCTCCGCGATCGGCAGACCGTGGGCGGCCAGGTGCCTCGCGATGCCGTACTCCTGCAGGAGCAGGGCTCGGGTGTCCACATGGGGGTCATTGGCGTTCGAGTCGAACCGCCGGTGCGCGAGACGCACCGCGACGGGCTGCCCGTCGCGCCCCCGCGCCCGGTAGACGGAGAACTCCAGACCCTTGCCGACCAGCTCCAGGCCTCTCAGACCCCACCGCTCGGCCAGGCTGTCCAACCCGGCGAATCGCTCACTCACCACGTGCTCCCTTGGGGGTCTTGCGGTCGTCGGTGACACCGGCAGACCGTGCGCGGCGCGAAAAAAGTCTCCCGTTTCGCGGGAAATCCCATTTCAGCGAGGGTTTCCGGGGAGAAAAATGCGTATTCGGCGCCAACCGAGCAAACATGTTTCCGCAGGTCAAAGCCGAATGTGAATAACGTGTTCACGTTTGCCCAATCCGCTTTCCGTGGTCAAAGATGAACCTTCGCCGGCCGGGCCCCGGGCTCGGGGTTTCCCTGACCGCGGCCGTTGACATCCGGCGGCTCACCGCCCGGCACTCCGCACGAGCGTCCACGAGAACGCTCCGGCACCCGCAAGAGGAGAGAGCGACATGACGATTCTGGTGACCGGGGCGACGGGGAACGTCGGCCGGCTCGTGGTCCGGCGGCTCGCCGAGGCGGGTGAGGACGTCCGGGTGCTGACCCGCGCCCCGGAGACGGCCTCGTTCCCCGAGGGGGTGCAAGTGGTTCAGGGCGATCTCACCCGGCCCGAGACGGTACGGCCCGCCCTGGAGGGCGTCGAGCGCATGTATCTGTTCCCGGTCACCACGACCGCGCGGGAGGTGGTCGGCCTGGCGGGCAAGGCCGGGGTACGCCGCATCGTGACGCTCTCCTCCGGGGCCGTCACCATGGGCGTCGACACCGATTTCCACCTTCCGGTGGAGCGGGCGGTGGAGGAGTCGGGGCTGGAGTGGACACACGTACGGCCCGGCGAGTTCATGCTGAACAAGCTGTGGCTGTGGGGACCGTCCATCCGGGCGGAGAGTGTGGTCCGCGACCCCTTCCCCGAGATGGCCTGGTATCCCGTACACGAAGAGGACACCGCTGACGTGGCCGCCGCCGCTCTGCTCGAAGACGGTCACGACGGCGCCGCCTACACGCTGAACGGTCCGGGGCCGATCACGAGGCGCGAGCAGGTCGACGCCATCGGGTCGGCGATCGGCCGCGCGATCCGATTCGAGGTGGTGACCCCCGAACAGGCGCGTGAGCTCTACCGGAGGCAGGGGGGCTTCGCCGCGCAGAACGCCGACTTCCTGCTGGGCTTCGCGGACTACTCGGGGGCGGAGACCGACCTGGAGGCCGTCGTGGAGTTCGCGCCTGCGGCCCCGGGGCCGATGCCGACGGCGGAGCAGGTCACCGGCAGGCCCGCCCGCACCTTCGCCGAGTGGGCGCACGACCACGCCCGCCACTTCCTCGCCGGCCGGTGACCCACGAGCCCCCGCGGGTGCCGCCGGTCCGGCCGCTGCCCGGCTCCGGGCGCCTCCTACCGGGCCGGACCCTGCCGACCCTCGACTTCCCGTGCACTCCGGAAAAAGGCTCGACACCATGCCCGCCCCCTCCCCCGCCGCATTTCACGATGCGGCGGCGCCATACCGGTCATGGCCTCTGGACGGGCCGGAAAATGTCGGTGGAGGGCTCTAGTCTGAGGTGACCAGATGACGTGGGAAGGCGGCAATATGATCACAGGTGAGAAGATCACGACCGGCGAGCGCACCGACCTGCTGCAGGCGATGGCGAGGCACCGGTGGTTCCTCCGTCAGACGGTTCAGGACCTGACCGACGAGCAGGCCGCGCGGCGCACCACCGTGAGCGCGCTCTGCCTGGGCGGCCTGATCAAGCATGTGACCCTCGTCGAGGCGAGCTGGACGCGGTTCGTGGTGGGGGGCGCCGAGGCGATGATGAGTGAGCCCGTCGACTGGGAGGGCCAGTTCCGCATGGCCGAGGGCGAGACGCTGGCCGCCCTGCTTGAGGCCTACGAGCAGGTGGCCCGCCATACCGAGGAGCTGGTGTCGACTCTGCCCGACCTGGACGCCTCCCACCCGCTCCCGGAGGCGCCGTGGTTCGAGCCGGGCGCGAGATGGTCGGTGCGCCGGGTCCTGCTTCACATCATGGCCGAGACCTCCCAGCACGCCGGTCACGCCGACATCATCCGTGAGGCCCTGGACGGTTCGAAGACCATGGGATAGCGATCCGCCGCGGGGCGGGCGACGCGGGATCCGGTCCGGCCCCTCGTTCATCGGGCGGGCCTGGCCGTCTCCGGTCCGATCAGGGGTCCTCCGATGGGGCCGTCCCATCGCCGCCAGGTCGCCGGTGGGCGGTGAGCGACCCGGCGGACGTTCCCGATCATCGCGTCAGCCGAGCCGTACGGTGACCGTCTTCGAGCCGCCGCCCTGGTCCGACAGCCGCCCGAAGGTGAGTGTGAGCCTCGTGCCGGTCGTGGCGCTCACCAGGAGCGGGTCTCTGTGGAGCACCTCGGTGACCGGCCGTTCCCAGGTCACGGTCAGCTCGCTCAGGTCGCACGGAGGGTCCGACACGGTCACCGTGGCCGTGCCGTCGCCGCTCTCCCTGACGAGGACCGAGCAGGGGGCGGAGGCGGCCAGGCCGCCGGCGGCTCCGTCGCTCCAGAAGTTGACGGCGGTGATCCCGAGCGACGGCACCTGGACCCCCTGCTGGTGGGCGGTGTTGGCGAGCACCCGCGCCCAGCCGGGGTCGGCGGCGCGGGCCCGGGTCTCGGCCGGGCTCGCCCCCGGCAGGAGCAGGTAGAGGTAATCGGCCGAGCCGGGGTCGACGCCGTGGTCGAGCCAGAGGGTCACGTAGCTCCGGGTCACCGGCAGTTCGGGCTCGGTGCGTTTCTCGCGCAGCGTGCGCAGGTGGGCGCCACCGGGCAGGACGTAGCCGCCGTGGCCCTCCAGGTGTGCCCAGCCCGCCCTGGCGTCCACGGTGAGGAGCGCGTTGGTTCTGCGGTTGTCCACGACGGTCTCGACCGGCACGCCGTCCTTGCCGGTGATCCCGGCGCCCAGGCAGACCACCGCGTCGTCGAGGAAGAACCACGACTTGAAGGCCTCCACCGTGCTCTCGAAGCCGTTGAGGTGCTGGCCGACCGCCGCGTACACGCCGTCGGTGGCGCCGCCCACCCAGCGGGCCTGCGGGCAGGTGTCTCCCCAGTCCTTACCGGCGCCGTCGGCCAGCCGCAGGGTGGAGACGGTCGTGCCGGGCAGCCGGTAGGGGTCGACGGTGGGCCAGAAGGAGTCGGAGTACTGGTCGCCGTGGCCCTGAGCCCACCAGTAGAGCATTCCCGAGCCGGTGTGCCAGCCGCGGGGGTTCTCGCCGTTGCCGTGCTCGTAGTGGCCGATCCGCCAGGAGGCCATGCTGAGTCCCGCGCACCAGTTCGGGCGGCGATGGACGGCGCGGGCGCTCATCGGCAGCAGCCGGTGTCCCACGGGTTCGTCGGCCGCCGGGATCGTGTCGTCGGCCAGGATGGCGGCGAGGCGGGCGTGGAACCCCAGGTCGTTGCTCTCGGCCGCCTTGAGCATGGGTTTGGGGGTGTCGCGGCGCGCCCACCCCTTGACCATGGCCTGCCAGCGGGCCCGCTCGGCGGTGGAGGCCGCGTCGCCCAGCAGCAGGATCGCGAAGGCGATCCCGCGTCCTTTCTCGTGATCGCCGTAGGGTTTTCTGCCGATGCCACGGCCGCTGACGAGGTCCATGCAGAAGCCGTCGTGGATGAACGGCGCGAACGACCCCTCAACGGTGTCGAAGACGATCTGCCTGTTCGGGTCGGTGATGTCCCAGGGTGAGCCGCGCAGTACCGCCAGCAGTGTCGCGAGACCGGACAGCAGCACCGCTCCGTAGCCGCCCTGGTAGGGGACGGAGGTGTGCTGGATGAACGAGCCGTCCCGGTAGAACCCGTCGCCCTCGGAGACGTAGGGGAAGACCGGCGACAGCGCCGAGGCGGCCAGTACGGCCTTGGCCGGGTCGGAGCCGAGGACGGCGCGCAGCAACGTCACCGTGCACAGGTCCACCCGGTTGGCGCCGGTGCTGGTGCCCTTGTAGTCGTTCAGGACGCGCTCGGGGACGAAGTGGTCCACCGCTTCCCTCAGCGCCCCGTTCTGCTGGTCCGTCAGGTGCGAATCGATCAGCACGGCCGCGTCGAGGAGCTTCTTGGGAACGCCGATCTGCCAGTTCCACCAGTTGCCGACCGGGTCGGCGCCCGCGGCGTACACCTGCTGCCGGTAGTGGTCGACGCCGCCGGCGACGGCCGCCGCCAGGTTCGCGTCGCCGGTCAGGCCGGTCCCGGGCAGGGCGTAGGCGCGGGCCATGGTCTGCAGCCTCGCCGGGGTGTCGGCGAAGGAGGGGAACGTCAGATCGGGCCAGAGCGACGTGTCGGACGGCGCCATGGTGTCCCGGTGTTCGGCCGCCGTCGTTCCCATCTTCGCCAGCCGGGTCCGGTACGGCTCGGCCGCCGCGTCGAATCCCGACCCCGCCGTCACGTCCCGCCAGTTGCGGCGCAGCAGGGCGAAGGAATCGCTCTTCGTGGGCACGGTATACGTCCCCGGGATCAGCGCTCCAGCCGCGGTGACACCGCTGAGCTGGAGAAATAATCGCCTTGAATATCCATTCACGCGTAGATTATTACGCACAAATCCAATGGCGGGGATTAAATTGGTTTACTTGAGCTCTCGTCGTCTTATCCCCTTGGATCTCCAAGCGCACGGCTCCCTTGTCACCACCCCCAGGCCCTTAATCACGTGGCCTTACTACAGGGAAGCCACCCCGACCAGGAAAGCACCTCGACATTCCCGTCACCCCTACCATGAGAACGCCGGAGTGGCCCGGCCTCCATCACCCCCGCAAGGGGCGCGATCGTGGCTGACGAATGGTCACACCGCGTCGGCTCCCTCCACCGGCGCCTGCTCTTTGCCGGACCGGCGGAAAGCGCCTGGCGTCTGGGCGGGGCGCGCCCGCGTATCGACTGACTCGTCGTCCGTGACGTGGGGTTGGGGAGATCCAAGTGAATCTGACCGGGGGGTGACGCTCGAATGACCCTTCGTGGGGCAGAGCGATGAGGTGAGCAGCGGACGGGCCGGTCTTGGCGCGGTGCGGGACGCGCTGCGCGGTGTGATGCGGAACCCGGCGAAGGGCCGATCAGGGGACGCGCCGGACAGATCGGTGAGCGACTCGGTGGAGAACACACCGGACGGCGCGCCGGACGACCCGGCGGGGCGCCCACCGGACGGCATGGCGAACAGCCCGGCGGGGAGCGCGCCAGACGGGTCGACGGGTGGGCTGAGGCCGTGGGGGGCGCTGGGCTCGTGCCTGCTCGTCGCGGTGGTGGTGGCGCAGGTCATGTCCGGGTTGCAGCCTCGGCCGATCCTGCTGACCAGCGTGATCGTGCTCCTGCTGGCGGCGGGCGCCCTGGCCTTCGCGGCCGGCGTTCACGGTCTCTCCCGGGCGGTCGCCGCGTTCGCCGCCACGGTGGCGGTCGGGTACGCGGCCGAGTGGGTCGGCATCAGGACGGGCCTGCCGTTCGGGGAGTACGGCTACACGGATGTGCTGTGGCCGCAGCTCGGCGGGGTGCCGGTGATCGTGGCGATGGCGTGGGGCGGGATGGGACTGGCCGCCCACGCGACGGCCTCGGCGGCGGCTCCGGGCGGCCGGGCGGCGCGAATCGTGCTGGGCGCGCTGGCGCTCACCGCCTGGGACCTGTTCCTGGATCCGCAGATGATGCGGCTGGGCCTGTGGTCCTGGGAGGAGAACGGCCCCTACCGGGGTGTTCCGATCAGCAACTTCGTCGGATGGCTGGTGGTCTCCCTGCTGGTCATGGTGTTGATCGACACCTTCCTGGCCGACCCTGCGGCCCGGAGCGCCGGGCTGGTCTCGGTCTACACCGTGATGGCCGTCATGGAGACCGTGGGCTTCGCGGCGGTCTTCGACCCGCCTGACCCGCTGGTCGCCGTCACCGGGGGGATCTGCATGGGGGTGTTCGTCGTGTCGGCCTGGGGGCGGTGGGGACCGCGAGGACCGGGGAAACCGGGGGGACATGAGAGATCGAGGCGGCCGGGGGAACCGTGGGACGTGAACGAGGTCGGGGCTGGAGGGGCGGATGGCTGAGGTCATCGTGGTCGGGGGCGGGGTGGGCGGCATGGTCTCCGCCCTGCTGCTGGCCCGGCAGGGGCATCGGGTGCGCCTGTACGAGCGGTTGCCCCGGCTGGGCGGAAAGCTCGCCGAGCACCGGCGTGACGGTTTCACCTTCTCCCTCGGCCCCTCCCTGCTGACCCTGCCTGCCCTCTTCGGCGAGCTCGGCTTGGAGCTGGACCTCATCCAGCCCCGGGAGCTGTGCCGTTACCGCTTCGCCGACGGCTCGACGCTGACGGCGCGGCGCGACCCGGCCGAGATGGCCGCGGAGGTGGAACGGCTCGCGCCGGGAGAGGGCCGTAACTGGCTGGCCTTCCACGCGTGGGGCCGGGCCTGCTTCGAGGCGGCGAACCGTACGTTCTTCGCCGGGCCGCTGAACCGGCCGCCTGCCGAGGCGCGGCCGTCCGACCTGCTGGCGGTCGCGCCGGGCCGGACGCTCGACGGCCTGGCCCGCCGTTTCTTCACCGATCCGCGTCTGCGCCAGTACGTCGGCCGTTACGCGACCTACGCGGGTTCCAGCCCGTATCGGGCTCCGGCGGCGCTGGCCTCCGTCCCGGCCATCGAGCACGGAGAGGGCGGCTGGTACGTCTCCGGGGGGCTGCCCCGGATCGCCGACGCGCTGGCCGTGCTGCTGGACAAGGCGGGGGTCGAGGCCGTGCTGGGCGCCGAGGTGGAGGAGGTGCTCGCCGACGGCGACCGGGTCCTGGGGGTACGGCTGGCCTCCGGGGAGCGTGAACGCGCCGACGTCGTGGTCGTCAACACCGACGCGGCGGCGCTCTACGGGATGCTGCTGCCGGACCGGCGGCGGCTGCGGCGCATCGCCCGCCTCGGCACCTCCTCGTCGGTGTTCCTGCTGCTGGCGGGGGTGGAGGGCAGGACGGACGGCCTGGCGCACCACTCCATCGTCTTCTCCGCCGACTATCGGCGGGAGTTCGCCGACATCTTCGACCGGCGCAGGCCCCCGGAGGATCCGACCGTCTACATCGGCTGCTCGGCGGTGGACGACCCGTCGCAGGCGCCGGACGGGATGGAGAACTGGGTGATGCTGATCAACGTCCCGGCCCGTGATCCCGGGCGGTGGCCGATGTCACCCGAGGCGTACCGGGACCTGGTGCTGGAGCGGCTGGCCTCCCGGGGGCACGACCTGTCGGGCCGGCTGCGTTCCGTGGACCTGTTCACCCCCGCCGACCTGCGGGACCGCTACGGCGCGTGGGGCGGGGCGATCTACGGCGGCGCCTACGACGGCCCGTTCGCGACGTTCCGCCGTCCGGGGAACAGGGGGCCTCGGCGCGGGCTGTATCTCGTGGGCGGCTCCGTGCATCCGGGCGGCGGGCTGCCGCTGGTGGCGATGGGCGGCCGAATCGTCGCCTCGCTGGTGCGAGAGGATTTCCCGCCGTGAGGCCGCTCACGGTGCTTCAGGTCGCCGCCGCCGTCGCCGCCGGAGTACGGCTCGCCCGGGGGCGTGACCGGCTGCCGCCGCTGGCCCCCGTCGAGACGGCGGCCACGCGGATCTCGGTGGTGATCCCGGCCCGTGACGAGGAGGACCGCCTCGGCCCCTGCCTGTCGGCGGTGCTCGCCGATCCGGCTGTCGCGGAGGTGCTGGTCGTCGACGACGAGTCACGGGACGGCACCGCGCGGCTCGCCGCCGACCTGGGCGCCAAGGTCGTCGCGGGCGCTCCCCTTCCGCCGGGGTGGGTGGGCAAGCAGTGGGCGCTCCGGCAGGGGGTCCAGGCCGCGGGTGGCGACGTCGTGGTGACCCTCGACGCGGACGCCCGGCCGTCGCCCGGCCTGTTCGGCGCGGTCGCGGCGGCGCTGGACGGCCACGACCTGGTCACCGTGGGGCCCAGGTTCGTCTGTGACGGGGTGGCCGAGCAGGCGTTGCACGCGTCCTTCCTGGCGACGCTGGTCTACCGGTTCGGCCCGATCGGGCCGTCCACTCCCCCGCCGCCGCACCGGGTGGTGGCCAACGGCCAGTGCATGGCCTTCCGCCGTACGGCGATGCTGGACTCTGATGGGTTCGCACGGATTCGCGGGCACATGACCGACGACGTGGCGCTGGCCAGGACGCTGGCGGCCGACGGCTGGGCGGTCGGGTTCCTGGACGCGGGCGGCCTGCTGGAGGTCGACATGCACGAGTCGGCGGGCGGGGTGTGGCGGGAGTGGGGGCGGTCGCTGCCGCTCCGCGACGTCACCGGTCCCGGCTGGCGGGCCGCCGACCTGGGGGTGGTCTGGCTCACCGCGGCACTGCCGGTCCTGCGTCTGGCCGTGGGCCGGCCGACCGGGCTTGACCTGGGGTTGCTGGTCGTACGGCTGCTGCTGGCCGGTGCGCTGCGCGGCAGCTACATCCGGCCGGGGCCCGGTGTGCTGCTCTCGCCGCTGCTGGATCCGCTGGCGGCCGTACGGCTGACGCAGGCGACCCTGCGCCCGGTGCGTCACTGGCGTGGCCGCACCTATCCCGGGGTCACGGGCGGCGCGGCGTTCCGGCGGCCCGGGCGGCCTGGCCGAAGCGGAGACCGATGAGGCACATCAGCGCCCCGGTGCCGGCCACCTGTTCGACCGGCGCGAAGAGGAGCTGCAACAGCGGGATGCCGAACACCCCGGCCCGCGCCCCGATGGCGAAGGACCTGGTAAGCAGAGCGCTCGCGGTCAGGACGGCGACACCGAGCAGGAAGGCGGGCGGGCAGATGACGGCGAACCCGCCGACGAAGGCCAGGACGGACCGGCCGCCCCGGAATCCGGCGAACACCGGCCAGGCGTGCCCGATCATCGCGGCGGCCACCGCCAGGTACACCGGCAGAACGCTCTCGCCGGTCACCGCGCCGAGCCCCGTGGTGTGCGGGCCGCTCACCACCAGGGCCAGCAGCCCGGCGAACGTGCCCTTGAGCGTGTCGCCGGCGAAGACGGGCGCGGCGGCACGGCGGCCGAGGTGCGCCCTGACGTTCCAGAAACCGGGGTTGCGGTCGCCGGACTCACGGGGGTCGAAGCCGTGCGCCCTCCCGACCAGCACCGCGACCGGCACGGATCCGAGAAGGTAGCCGCCGATGACCACGACGAGCAGAGGGACCATCGCCTCGTTCCACCTCACCAGGTACGCGGAGCTGGGGGCCATGCGTCACATGGCGTTCGACCGGCCGGTGCTGCGGAGCACTCCGGGACTGCTGTTCTGGCGGCTGCTCGGCTCCGGCCGGGGCACGTCGATGAGCCTGGGCGCGGACCTGCGCCGCTGGGCGATGCTGGCGGTCTGGCGTGAGGAGCGGGCACTGGACGACTTCCTCGCGACCTCCCCTGTGGCGGCGCGCCGGCGGGACGAGGCGCTGGAGTCCTGGCACGTACGGCTGGTCCCGCTGGGTTCGCGCGGCCGGTGGGGCGGGGTCGAGCCGTTCGGCCCGGCCGCCGGGGAGGGTTCGGTGGTGGACGGCGGGCCGGTGGCGGTGCTGACGCGGGCGTCGATCCGGCCCTCGCGGCTGGTCCCGTTCTACCGGTCGATCGCGGGGGTGGACCGCCTGCTGCGGGAGCAGGACGGCTGCCTGGCGTCCGTCGGGGTCGGCGAGTGGCCGCTGGCGCGGCAGGCCACGTTCTCGCTCTGGCGTGACGCCGGCGCGGTCCGGGAGTTCGCCTACCGCGGTGGCGCGCACCGGGAGGTGGTCGGACGGACCCGGGCCGGGGGATGGTACTCCGAGGAGTTGTTCGCCCGGTTCGCCCCGTACGGCAGCGAGGGGACCTGGAACGGGATCGACCCTCTCCGGCACGGCGGTCACAGCCTCTGAACGGGGCTGCGGGGGTTTCCCGGCGGCGGCCGGAGCCGGGGGGTGCGGGAGACGGGGTCGGGTGAGCGGGTGCGGGCGCCGTACCGGGCCGGTCAACGCACCGGCTCCGCAGCGAAGTGGTCCCCGACCCGGGCCGTGACACCGCCGTCGGCCAGGTCGCGGGCGACCACACAGGCTCGTGCGATCGTCGCGGCCCGGGAGGAGCCGTGCGCGACGACGACGGTGCCGCTCAGCCCGAGCAGCGCCGCCCCGCCGTGGGTCTCGGGGTCGTAGCGGCGCGCCACCTCCCGCAGCCCCTCCGGCTCGGCGACCCCGGACCTCGCCATCAGGGTCAGCACCGCGCGGACCGAACCCTCGACGTTCTTCAGCACGATGTTGCCGGTGAAGCCGTCCGTGACGATCACGTCGACCGTGCCGGCCAGCACGTCGTGGCCCTCGACGTTTCCGTGGAAGCGCAAGGGCAGCGCGGGCAGCAGTTCCTCGGCCCTGCGGGTCAGCCGGTTGCCCTTGCCCGGCTCCGAGCCGATCGACAGCAGGCCGACCGACGGATCGGGCACGCCGAGTACGAGCTGGGCGTAGGAGACGCCGAGCAGCGCGAACTGGGCGATCATCTCCGGGGTGGGGTCCGAGGTCGCCCCGGCGTCGACCAGCACGGTGGCACCACCCGCCGCCGAGGGCAGCGCGATGGCCAAGGCGGGCCGGAGCACGGCCGGGGCCCGGCCGACGCCGCGGAGCGCGCACGAGACGATCGCCCCCGTGGAACCGGCCGACACCAGGGCCGAGGCCGCCCCCTGCCCCACCAGCTCGCAGCCGACCCGCAGGCTGGAGGCGCCGAGGGCGGCGGCTCGGGCACCAGGCTCGTCCATCGGGACGATCTCCTCGGCGTGCACCACGTCGATCTCGCCCACGGCGTCGTGACGGGCCAGTTCCCCGCGGACCTCTCCGGCGCGGCCGACGAGCACGACGGGAACACCGTGCTCGCGCCGGGCGGCCACGGCTCCACCGACCGTCTCGGCCGGCCCGTGGTCTCCGCCCATGGCGTCGACGACCACCGGATTCGACATGAGATCCTCCTGATGACGGTGACAGACGGGTTGGACGGGGGGCGGGGGCTGGAGACCGGGACGGACGGGCGGGCCGGTCCGTCTCAGGGCACCTGTACGGTCACCCGGCGTTCGGCCCGGTCGGCCGCCGACGCCGCGAGCAGGTGCCGGGTGAAGATGGCGAGCCTGCGGCGCCGGGGCACGGTGACCCGCCGTCCGAGGACGTCGTGGTGGGCGGCCTCGATCCGGTTGAGGATGCCGCCGTACAGTTCGCAGGCCGCGCGGACGCACGGCCGCGAGGAGGGGGTCAGCAGGTCGGGGCCCGCCAGTGCCTGCCGGTAGTGGTCGCGCGCCCGCTCGACCTCGAAGGCCAGCAGTTCGCGCACGGCGGGGGTGGGGGCGCGGCGTCCCAGGTCGGTGACGCGTACCCCGAACCTGTCCAGGTCCTCAAGCGGCAGGTACACCCGGCCCCTGGCCAGGTCCTCGGTCACGTCACGCAGGAAGTTGGTCAGCTGGAAGGCCAGTCCGAGCCGGCGGGCGGGCTCGCGCGCCCGCCCCGCCAGGCCCGGCAGCGGTTCGAGAACGGGCAGCATCATGGTGCCGATGACCGCCGCCGACCCCTCCATGTAGCCGAGCAGGTCGTCGTAGGTGGCGTAGCGGCCGACGGTCAGGTCCGCGCGCATCGAGCGGAGAAAGGCGTCGATGTCGGCGTGGTCGATGCCGAACGAGCGCACGGTCTGGGTGAACGCGGGGAGCACCGGGTCGTCGGTGTGGGCGCCGTCCAGCGCCAGGGCCAGCCGGGCGGTCAGGCCGTCGAGCGCCGCCGCCCGGTCGCCCGTCATGGTGAAGGAGTCCACGATCTCGTCGGCGTAGCGGGCGAAGCCGTACAGGGCGTGCACGTGGGGGCGTTTCCAGGCGGGCAGCAGCAGGGTCGCCAGATAGTAGGAGCGGCCGTGCCGCGCGTTGAGCCTGCGGCAGAACTCGTAACTGGCGGTCAGGGTCATCGGGGGGTCTCCAGGATGCGTTGCGCGGCCAGCCGGCCGGAGATCAGCACCGGCGGCACCCCGACGCCGGGCGCGGTGTGCATGCCCGCGAAGTGCAGGCCGGGGACGCGCCGGGCCCGTCCCGCGGGCCGGAACCAGGCCGTCTGGGAGAACCGGTGGTCCAGGGCGAACGGGGTGCCCGCCGAGTGACCGCGGCGGGCCCAGGTGAGCGGGTCGAAGGTGAGCCTGGGGGCGTCCGCCAGGTCGCCGTAGCCGAGGTCGGCCAGCCTGCCGAGCAGGCGGTCCTCCAGCTGCGGGGTGAGCCGGTGCCAGTCGTTTCGGCCGTCCAGGTTGGCGGTCGGCTCCAGCACGGTGAGGGTGGCGTGGCCTCGGGGCGCGGCGGCGGCGTCCGACTCGGGGTAGGTGACCAGCAGGCTCGGGTCGGGCTGGGGCCTGCCGGCGCTCAGCGCCGAGAAGGTGGACGCCCACTGACGGCCGAAGTGCAGGGTGTGGTGGGCCTGGCCGGAGAGTTTCCGGTCGAGGCCGAAGTGGAGCACCAGGCAGGACGGCGAGTGGCGGGGACGGCGGAGCCGCCAGTCGCCCGCACCGGCGGGCAGCAGCCCGGCGTGGGCGCGGGGCAGGTCGCAGGCGACCACCACGTGCCGGGCGGCCAGGCGTTCCCCGGTGTCGAGCCGGACGGCGCGGACCCCGGAGGAGTCGGCCTCGACCTTGACGGCCCGCGTGCCGTACCTGATCCGCGCGCCCGCCTTCTCCGCCACGGCGGCCAGGGCCAGGGGGATGGCGTGCATGCCGCCGTGTTCGGGGAAGAAGACGCCGCCGACGGTGTCCATGTGGGCGATCACGGCGTAGATGCCGAGGGCCTGCCGGGGCGACAGGCCCACGTACAGGGCCTGGAAGGTGTGCGCCTTGATCAGCCGGGGGTCGGTGAGGTGTGCCTCCACGAGCCGGTCCAGCCGTCTGAAACCGCCCAGGGCGGCCAGCCGCGCGAGGACCCCCGGCTGGGCCAGGCCGCGCAGCCGCGTCATGTCGCGGTCGATGAACGAGGGCCATTCGGCGGCGAACAGCTCGCCGAGCCGGACCCTGAACCGCCGGTACCGGTCGGCCTCGGCGGCCCCGCACAGCTCGCGCACCCGCTCCGTCATGGCCTCCTCACCGGGCACGATGTCCAGGTGGGAGCCGTCGTGGTAGCGGAGCCGGTAGTACGGGTCCAGCCGCCGCAGCGGGAGCAGGCGTTCCATGTCCTCACCCGCGGCGGCGAAGACGTCGGCCAGCACGTCCGGCATGGTCAGCACCGAGGGGCCGGTGTCGAAGCGGTACTCCCCCAGGTTCGCGGTCCCGCAGCAGCCTCCCGGCGTCTCCAGAGCCTCCACCAGCGTGACCTCCCGTCCGGCCGCGGCCAGCCTGACCGCCGCGGCCAGGCCGCCGAGCCCGGCGCCGATCACCACGACCGGGCTCACGAACCCTCCCCAGCAGTCGGGCGCGCCGGCCCGTCCGGTCCCGGATCGGCTCCGGCGGGTCTGCCGGCGGTGGTGACCATCACATCGCTCCTCTGCGTCGATGGAGATAACTTCGCGGGCGGGACCGCGTTCGGATGCGCCCGGGCGACGACGGGCCGGGCAGGCCGATGATCGGCGTGCCCGCGGCGGGCCGGAACCCGCCGCGGGCGGTCAGCAGATTCTCGGCAGGGGGTCGCCGACCAGCAGGTCGACGATGCGGGTGCCGCCGAAGGAGGTCTTCAGCAGAACCAGCCCCGGAGGGTCGTCACCGATCCGCCCGATGACGGCCGCCGCCGAGCCGAGCGGGTGGGAGCGGAGGGCGGAGAGCGCGGCCTCGGCCGACCGCTCGGACACCACCGCGACCATCCGGCCCTCGCAGGCGACGTAGAGCGGGTCGATCCCCAGCAGCTCACACGCCCCGCGTACGGGCGGGCAGACCGGGATCGCCTCCTCGTCGAGCACGACCGCGACCTGCGACGCCTCGGCGATCTCGTTGACGATCGTCGCCACCCCGCCCCGGGTGGCGTCGCGGAGGCAGCGGACCTCCCCGTCGTCGCAGGCGTCGAGCAGCCGGGCGGTCAGGGCGTTGAGGGGCGCGGTGTCGGAGGCGAGGTCGGCCCGGATGTCGAGCTCGCCCCGGGCGAGCATGACGGTGACGCCGTGCTCGCCGACGGGGCCGGACACGATGACCGCGTCACCGGGGCGGGCCGAGGCGGCGCTGAGCCGGATCGGCCGCTCCAGCGTCCCGACGCCCGAGGTGGTGATGTAGCAGCCGTCGGCCTTGCCCCGCTCCACCACCTTGGTGTCGCCGGTGACGATCGACACGTCCGCCGCCCGCGCCGCCGCCGCCATCGAGGCGGTGATGCGCCGCAGGTCGGCGATGGGGAAGCCCTCCTCCAGGATGAAGGCGGCCGACAGGTGTCTGGGGCGTGCCCCGCACATCGCCAGGTCGTTGACGGTGCCGTTGACGGCCAGGTCGCCGATGTCCCCGCCGGGGAAGAACAGCGGCGTCACCACGTACGAGTCGGTGGTGAAGGCCAGCCCGTCGACGGTCGCGCCGTCCTCCAGCGGCTCAAGCAGCGGGTTGCGGAACGCCTCCAGGAACACCGCCTCGATCAGGGTGTGGGTGGCCTTGCCCCCGGCGCCGTGCGCGAGCGTGACGCGGTCCTCCCGAACGCGGGCCCTGCGGCGGCGCACCCGGGAGATCCGCGCCAGGACCTCCTCCTCCCGGCTCGGGCGCGCGGCCTCTTTCGGAGCCCGTGTCCCGGTCCGGCCCGTCGTGGTCTCCGCCCGCAGGGCGGTGCATTCATCGGCGTCCATCGAAAATCCGTCGTTTCCTCTCGCTGGGCCGCGCCGGGCGGATCCCGTCCCGGTGCCGCTCTTCGGACGGCCTCCCCGTCCCCACCCCCGTGCCCCGATGTCCCCGCGTCCCGGCGTCCCCGGCGCCTCGCGCCGGGGACGCCGGGACGCGGGTCAGCCCCGGGTCGCCTCCCTGACCCGTTCGCGCGAGAACCGGCCGAAGTTGTAGTACGCCGCGCACGCGCCCTCGGACGAGACCATGCAGGTGCCGATCGGGGTCTCCGGGGTGCACGCGGTGCCGAACACCTTGCACTCCCACGGCTTGAGCACGCCCTTGAGCACCTCGCCGCACTGACACGCCTTGGGGTCGGCCACCCGGCTGCCGGGGATCTGGAAGATCCGTTCGGCGTCGAAGGCCGCGTACCTCTCCCGCATCCTGAGCGCCGAGTGCGAGATGAACCCCAGCCCGCGCCACTCGAAGTACGGCCTCGGCTCCATCACCTCGTTGATGACGCCGAGCGCCTTGAGGTTGCCCTCCCAGGGGACCACCCGGGCGTACTGGTTCTCCACCTCCGTCCGCCCCTCGGCGAGCTGCACCAGGATCCGGTAGACCGAGTGCAGCACGTCGAGCGGCTCGAACCCGGCCACCACCAGGGGCTTGCCGTAGTCCCCGGCGATGAACCCGTACGGCAGGCAGCCGATCACGGTGGAGACGTGGCCCGGCCCGATGAACCCGTCCAGGCGCAGGTCCGGGGAGTCCAGAATCGCCTTGATCGCGGGAATGATCGTCACGTGGTTGCAGAAGACCGAGAAGTTGCCGATCCCCTCGGCCTCCGCGCGCAGGACGGTCATCGCGGTCGAGGGCGCGGTGGTCTCGAACCCGATCGCCATGAAGACCACACGCCTGGCGGGATTCCGCCGGGCGATCTTCAGGGCGTCCAGCGGGGAGTAGACCATGCGGATGTCCGCGCCCCGCGCCTTGGCGTCGAGGAAGGACCCGTTCCCGCCGGGCACCCGCATCATGTCGCCGAACGACGTCATGATCACGTCGGGCTGCCCGGCGATGTGGACGGCGTCGTCCACCCGCCCCATGGGGATGACGCAGACCGGGCAGCCGGGGCCGTGCACCAGGGTGACGGCCTCGGGAAGGTAGTCCTCCAGCCCGTGCCGGTAGATGGTGTGGGTGTGCCCGCCGCACACCTCCATGAACTTGTAGGCACGGCCCGGCTCGCAGAGCGCGGCGATCCGGGCTGCGAGGGCCTCGGCCTTCTCGGCGTCGCGGTACTCGTCGACGAAACGCATCGGACCTCACTCCTTTTCGATCATGGATTCTCTGAGGGCCTCGATCTCGTCCTCGTACGCCTGGCCGATGCTTTCGAGGAAGTCAAGAGCCGCCTTGGCCTCCACCTCGTCGATCTTCGACAGCGCGAACCCGACGTGGATGAGAATCCAGTCGCCGGGCAGGAGGGACTCGTCCTCCAGCAGGCCGACGTTGATCGCGCGCTGGACGCCGCTGACGTCGACCATCGCCAGATCAGGACGGTCCGCCAGGATTTCCACGATCTCCCCGGGAATCCCCAGGCACATGAGCCGCCTCCGCCATCTGGATGGATTCGAGGACGAGATCGTCGCCGCCCTCGGTTTCGATATCGGTGCCACCGCACTCGGGGCAGGTGACGAAGGGGTCCACGGAGGACGCGGTCTGGCCGCAGGAGCGGCAGACGAGCTGTACCGGGACGATGACCAGGTCCACCTGGGCGCCCTCGGCCAGCGAGCCGTCGGCGACCATGGCGAAGGCGTGGTTGATCGCCGGCTCCGTGACGCGGAGCATGGCGCCCGCCTGTACGCGCGCGCGCCGTACCCGCCGGCCGTCGGCGCGGTTCTCCACCGCCGCGAGGATCGCCTCGGCGATCCCGAACTCATGCATGACTGACTTCACCTCGTTTGTTGTCGAACATTTCTTGCTGGACGCCGGGTGCGGTCCCGCCGGGCCGTGCGCCGCGGCCGGTGCCGGACGGTCCCGCGGACCCGGAGCCGTCACATGTTCCGCATCTTCAGATAGCGTTTGACGTCGGGCAGGGTCTGGTAGGCCACCACGGCCACCCCCACCACCAAGGCCACTATGACCAGGCGTTTCAGCATGATTTTTCCTCCTTCCGGCCTGCGCTGGTGAGCATCGTCGCGATCTGTTCCCGGATCAGCCCGGCGACCAGATCCGCCGCCGGGCCGACGGCGCCGGCGACCGGTTCGCTCAGTTCCATGCCGGGCGAGAGGTCGGCGCCCTCGCAGCCGACGAGCAGGACCCCGCCGGTCTCGCCGCCGAGCGTGCCGGCCAGCGCCAGGACCGCCTCGGGCGTCATCGCGTGCGCGTCGACGAAGGACTCCGGGCGGTCGCCGGGCCGCGGCTCGATCACGTACAGCGTGCCGGGCGGGCCGCCGCGCGAGACGACGTCGACGAGGATGACGAGGTCGTAGCCGCCGCCGGTGAGCTCGTAGGCGAGGTGGACGCCGCGGATGCCGAAGTCGGTGACCACGACCCCGTCGGGGAGCTCCGCGGTGGCCAGGTGCCCGGCCACCGCGACGCCGAAGCCGTCGTCGCCGAGGAAGACGTTTCCGACGCCCGCGACGAGGATCCTCACGCGCTGACCTCCTCGTCCCCGAGCGCCCCGAGCGTGCCGGGCGTGCCGGGTGACTCCAGCGGTTCGACCTCGTCCGGGGCGAAGTAGAGGAACCGCCCGTGGGAACGGTGCAGGTCGGCCCCCGGATCCTCCTCCAGGGTGACGGCCAGGTGCCGCGCCCCGTCCAGATCGAGGAGTACGGCCTCCACCAGCGCGGTCCGGCCGGCCAGGAACATGTCGTGGGCGTCGGCCCGCCGGGTTCCGGGGGCGAGCCGGACCCGGCTGCCCTTCGCGACCGCCACCCCGGCGACGATCACGCTGTCGGTCTCCGGCGACACACCGGGGTCCGCCGCGGGATCCCACCACGGCGTGCCGGGCCGCCGGGCGGGCTCACCCAGGTAGCGGATCACACCGTGCAGCCGCTCCACCATCTCGGGCGGCATGTCGCCGACCATGTCGATGAGCCGGGCCGCCCGGGGATCGGTCGCGCGGGCCTGGCGCGTCTCCTCGTCGGTGAGGGTGAGCGTGCGCAGGTGGAGGATCTCGTCGATCTCGGTGGAGTCGAACAGCTCGCCCGGACTCTCCGGGGCGATGTCCGGATAGTCGGACAGGATGATCGGTGACGACAGCACCACGTCGCGGTGGCCGGGCTCGCCGACCAGGACCGGCCAGGCGCGCTCGTTACGGCAGGCGTCGGCGGCCCGCCGGGCCCACTCCGGGGGGTCGGTCAGCGAGACGAAGGCCCCGCCGTCCACCCCGATGATCAGGTGCGCCGAGATCAGCGAGCGCCGCAGCGCGTGCTCGCGCGGGGCGTCCGGCTCGTCCCAGCTCACGGTGTTCTCCACCTGGACGCGCAGCCGGGTGAGACCGTACGGCCCGGCGTTCCGGTCGATCCCGATCCTGAGCAGCGCCCGCACCGGCAGATGCTCGGAGACCACGCGGCCCTCCTGCTCACCGGAGGGCGACAGGATCGGCTCGGCCGAGCGGTCCCCGGGAACGCGCACCTCGGCCGTCCGCTCGCCGTCGAGCAGGGCGGCGAGCGGGAGCACGACCTCGGTCTCACGCTCGGTCGCCTCGTCGAAGGTGAGGTAGTCCATCCCACCGCTGGTCAGCTCGGCGACCGGCCGGTAGCCGCCGTCCTCGGCGCGTTCGACGGAGCGGGCCTTGACGTGGAGGAAGCGCAGGCACAGGTGGAGCGTGGCGTCCTCGGCCCGTTCGAGCAGGCACTCGGTCACGCTGAACGAGGGCTCGGCGGTGGCGGTGAAGCCGGGCGGCACGAGCACCCCGAACTGCCAGCGCACCCGGTTCTTGGCGGCCGAGGCCCGGTAGGGGTAGAGCAGGTACCCCTCGTACAGCACGGCGTCGGCCACCCTGCGGGCGATCTTCATGGGCACGCTCATCCGGGCGTCTCCTTGAGCAGCACTTCCACGGCCTCGTCCCAGGTGGCCAGGGCGCGTTCGGACTTGAACCGGTGCAGGGCCCGCAGGACGTCCCGGCGGAGCCGTAGCCAGCCGGTCTCCGGGAAGTAGCGGTCCATCAGTTCCCGCCAGACGGGCACCGGCAGCCGGTGGCGCGTCTCGCAGTGCCAGGGCACCTGGCCCACGGTGAAGCCGTGCTCGGACCTGGCGAACACGGTGCCGCTGAAGAGCATGAGCAGCGGGATCTCGCCGTCGTCGAGGGCGGCGAAGTACTTGCCCGCGGCCACCTCCAGGTCGTAGCTGCAGGGCACGGGCACGTCGATCTCGGTGACCCCCCTGAACGAGGGGACCATGATCGAGACGTTGGCGAACTGCAGGGGCTTCAGCGTGTCGCCCCACCGCGAGGGATCGCCGAAGAGGTCTCCGAGCAGCTCGACCTCCGCCGGGCCGTACCGTCTGAGGTGGGGTTCCACTCGGATCTGGCAGCGCAGCGCGACGGCGTGCACCCCGTCCGGGGAGGGTTCGGTGACGCGCAGCCGGAAGACCAGCGTCGGGAAGGCGGCGTGGGGCTCCGCCCGCGCGCCCAGGCAGTCGAAGTGGAGCTCATTCACCCTCGTCGTCCTCTCTTGAGGGCACGGGTGCCGGCGGCACCCTTCTGGACGCCGCCCTTCTGGACGGCGCGGGGTGACCTCGGCGGCGCAGCTCCGCGAAGAAACCGTCGATGGCCCGCCACGCCTCCTGGCCGCCGTCGAACCCCTTCCAGTGCAGCCGGACCAGGCCGACCAGCTCGTAGCAGGCGTCGATCGGCACCAGGTGGCACGCGAAGCCGCCCTCGGGGCCGCGATCCACCAGCAGCGCCTCCACGTCGGGCCGGACGCCGGCGAGCACCGGGTTCTCCGCCGTCACACGCTCCCAGGTCTCCAGCGGCAGCAGGGACTCGGTGGCTCCCGCGGGGCTCGGATAGAGGGCGACGGTCCGGTCCAGGACGGAGTTGCGGAAGAAGAACGCGGTGCGGACCGGGATCTGGAGTTCCTCCCAGTCGGCCGAGGTCAGCCGGAACGACGGGAGGTGCAGGTAGCGGTCCGGGACCGAGCGGTGGCGGCGCCGGCCCGTCTGCTCGTGGGTGAAGAGCAGATAGCAGCTCCGGCAGGCGCACAGCAGCGCCCGGCTCTCGGTGTTCACCACGTGGCCGTGGCTTCCACCGGCCGGTTCGGCGCACAGGTCGCACCGCGCCGCCTCCGCCCTGGTCTCCGTCTCCGTCTCCGTCTTCGGCGGCTCGCGGAACCGCCGTAGTCCGGTGGCCGTCACGCGACCCCCTCCGGTACCGGGTACGGTCCCGGAGGACGGCGCCGGATCTGCAGCAGCGGGGCGGGCCCGGCGGCCATCCCCTCGACGTCCACCCTGGACACCTCGGGCGCGGCGCGCGCGACGGCGCGTTCGATCGCCCTGGTCACGGCGGTCCGCGAGGAGGGGCAGCCGGGGCCGGCGCCCCGCAGGCGCAGCCGTACCACGCCCGTCTCCTCGACGGCCACCAGCTCCACGTCCCCGGCGTGGCCGCCCAGGTGGGGCCGGACCTCTTCGAGGGCCGCGCGGACGCGCTCCTGAGTGCTCAGCGGGTGCAGGTCGTGCAGCACCAGCAGGCCCGCGACGAGGTCGTCGGCCGTGAGACGGTGCAGGATCCGCGCCGCCTCGGCCTCGGTGACGATCTCGACGACGCGCTCCAGGCCGGCGCCGTACAGCTCGACGAGGGCCCGGACGAGCTCCTCGGCCTTGGCCCTGGCCGGCTCGCCGAGCGTGGCGAGTTCGGCGAGCAGCGCCTCGACGCGGTTCCCGGCGGCCTGGACGTCATGGGCTGGCGGCATCTGCTCGGGCCTCCTCTCCTGACGCCGGAGAGCGGGCGGCTCCCCGGCGTCCGACGGGTCACGTGGTGTTGAAGGCATGGGGGCTGTGCAGTTTGCGGAGTTCCTTGCCGCCGCCGAGGTACATGTGCACCCCGCACGGCAGGCAGGGGTCGAAGCTGCGCACCGTGCGCATGATGTCGATGCCCTTGAAGCTCTCCGGCGGGTTCTCCTCGAAGATCGGGGTGTTCTGCACCGCGTCCTCGTAAGGACCCGGCACCCCGTTGACGTCCCGGACGCTGGCGTTCCACGGCGTCGGCGGGTACGGATGGTAGTTGGCGATCTTCCCGTCCCGGATCACCATGTGGTGCGAGAGCACGCCGCGCACCGCCTCGGTGAACCCGCAGCTGATCGCCTCGTCCGGCACGGTGAACGGCGCCCAGGTCTCGGTCCGGCCGCCCCGCACCTCCGCCAGCCCCTGCTCGGCGAAGTACAGCGCGCTCGCCGCGGCGTAGGCCTGGAAGTAGGTGCGGGCCCGGTTGCGCTCCAGCGCGTTGGAGAGCGGCCGGCCGTTGTGCTGGGGAATAGTCCACTCGAACGTCTTCTCCGGCATGGTGGCGGTCTTCGGCAGGTTGATCTGCACGCTGTGGCCGGTCGCCTTGACGTAGCCCATGTCGACCCGGCCGGAGAGCGCGGTCGACCAGAGCCTGGCGATCGGCCCGCCGCCGGTGTCCAGGGCGAGCATGTCCTTCCCGTCGAACCAGCGCGGCGACATCACCCAGCTGTACTTGTCGTTGAAGTCGCGTTTCTGCGGGTGCGGGATGGTGTGCTGGTTCCACGGGTGGCGAATGTCGACGGGGTTGCCCAGCGGGTCGTGGGTGACGAAGGGCTCCTGGCCCTGCCAGTCGTCGTAGTAGGAGCTGCCCAGCAGGATCCGGATGCCCAGGTTGATGTCGACCAGGTCGCTGGTGACGAGCCTGCCGTCGACGATCACGCCCGGGGTGACGAACATCCGCCGACCCCAGTCGCCCATGTTCTGATAGGTGAAGTCGCAGTGCGCCGGGTCGTTGAAGCTGCCCCAGCAGCCGAGCAGCACCCGGCGGCGGCCGACCTCCTCGTAGCCGGGCAGCGCCTGGTAGAAGAAGTCGAACAGGTCGTCGTGCATCGGCACGACCCGCTTCATGAACTCCACGTACCGCATGAGCCGCGACAGGTAGTCGGTGAACAGCTGTACGGTGGCCACCGTGCCCACCCCGCCGGGGTACAGGGTGGACGGGTGGACGTGGCGGCCCTCCATCAGGCAGAACATCTCCCGGGTGAGCCTGCTCATCTGGAGCGCCTCCCGGTAGAACTCCCCCTCCAGCGGGTTCAGCGACCGCATGATGTCGGCGATCGTCCTGTAGCCGTGGTCGGCCGCGTGCGGGCACTCGGTGCGCTCGGCCAGCGTCCACACGCCGGGGTTGGTCTCGCGCACCATCTTCTCGCAGTAGTCGACCCCGACCAGGTTCTCCTGGTAGATGTTGTGGTCGAACATGTACTCGGCCGCCTCGCCGAGGTTCAGGATCCACTCCCCCAGTGCGGGAGGGCGCACCCCGTAGGCCATGTTCTGGGCGTAGACCGAGCAGGTGGCGTGGTTGTCACCGCAGATCCCGCAGATCCGGCTGGTGATGAAGTGCGCGTCCCTGGGGTCCTTGCCCTTCATGAAGATGCTGTAGCCCCGGAAGATCGACGAGGTGCTGTAGCACTCCGCCACCCTCCTGTTCTTGAAATCGATCTTGGCGTAGACGCCCAGGCTTCCCACGATCCGCGTGATGGGATCCCAGGCCATCTCCACCAGCTCGTCGCTCTGCTGCGACGAGCCGCTCCGCTGCGATGAGGTCGTCATGTCAGCTCCACGGCGCCTTGTATCCGGTGAGCAGCTGATGGCCTTTCCTGCGCCACTTCGGCTCCTTGTCGACTGTTCTGAGGGTGATGTCGCGTAGGGTGCGGATCACTCCGCCGTAGGCGGTGCTGACCGTCGAGGAGATCCGGGCCCCCGGCGGCTCGTCCATGAACGGCATGAACTTGTCGGGGAACCCCGGCATCGTGCACGCGATGCAGATCCCGCCCACGTTCGGGCATCCGCCGATGCCGTTCATCCAGCCCCGCTTGGGCACGTTGCACTTGACGACCGGGCCCCAGCAACCGATCTTGACCAGGCACTCGGGCGAGCCGTACTCGGTGGCGAACTGCCCCTGCTCGTAGTAGCCGGCCCGGTCACAGCCCTCGTGCACCGTCTGGCCGAACAGCCAGGTCGGCCGGAGCGCCTCGTCCAGCGGGATCATCGGCGCCTGCCCGGCCAGCTGGTACAGCAGGTACAGGATCGTCTCCGACAGGTTGTCCGGCTGGATCGGGCACCCCGGCACGTTCACGATCGGCAGCCCCGCCTTCGACCGCCAGTCCCAGCCCAGGTAGTCGGCCACCCCCATCGCCCCGGTGGGGTTGCCGGCCATCGCGTGGATCCCGCCGTAGGTGGCGCAGGTGCCCGCCGCCAGGATCGCCGTCGCCTTGGGCGCCAGCCGATCCAGCCACTCGCTGGTGGTCATCGGCTGGCCGGTGGCCGGGTCGGTGCCGAACCCGCACCAGTACCCCTCCTGTTTGATCGACTCGTTCGGGATCGACCCCTCCACCACCAGCACGAACGGGTCCAGCTCGTCCCGCGCGGCCTTGAAGAACCACTCGATGAACACGTCGGCGCCCTGCGTGGGGCCGGAGTCGAAGGCCAGCAGCGGCCAGTGCACCTCCACCTTCGGCAGCCCCGGGAACACGCCGAGCAGGATGTCCTCGATGCTCGGCTGGGTGGCGGCGGTCAGCGAGACGGAGTCGCCGTCACAGCTCAGCCCCGCGTTGATCCACAGAATGTGCACCGGCGGCTCGTCCTGTCGCCGCGGCCCACTCCCTGCCCGTTCCATCGACGCTGCCATGGCGCCTCCCCGTTCTTCGTCGATGACGATGGATCCTGATCGAGTCGGGGGACTGTGCGGTGGGGGCGTGTCGTGATGGGCTCCGGCCGGCTCAGCCGGTGCTGTGGGACCGCGGGGCGGTCACCGCTCCGAGCGCGTGCTGGGTGAGCTCCCAGAGCACGTGGTAGACCGTCGTCTGCGCCTCCTGGATCCGGTGGACCGACGACGACGGGATGACGAACAGATAGTCGAGCAGATCCAGGTCGGCCAGCCTGCCCCCCTGGTCCCCGGCCAGGCCGACGGTGAGCATGCCCTGACGGGCCGCCTCCTCGAACGCCTGCAGGACGTTGAAGGAGCCGCCGCTCGTCGACAGGCCGACGGCGATGTCACCACGCCGTCCGAGCGCGGCGAGCTGGCGCGCGAAGACGACGTCGAACCCCACGTCGTTGGAGAGCGCGGTGACCACGGCGACGTCGCTGGTCAGGGAGAGCGCCGGCAGGGACAGGCCGTAGTCGGGGTACAGGAAGGTGGTCGCCACCTCCTGCGCGTCGGTGCTGCTCCCGCCGTTGCCGAAGGCGAACAGCCGGCCGCCCGAGGCGAACCGGATGGCCATCTCCTCGGCGCACTCCACGAGCTCGTCCCCGGCCACCTCGGCCACCTGCCAGCGCAGCCGGATGATCTCGGCGGCCTTCTCCTCGGTGGACCGGCGGGCCTCGGCCAGCACCGAGTCGAGGTCGGCCTGCCCCGGATAGAGGAAGGGGTACAGCCCGCGCACCCCCTCGGCTCTCGGCTCCTCAAGCATGCTCATCGCCACTCCCCCCGGAGACCACCGCGATCGCCTCCTTGGCGTGCACCAGAACGGTGTCACCGACCGAGGCGTCGACCAGCGCGACGCTCACCTCCTGGAACACGCCGCCGGCGTCGACGACGATCGCCAGGTCCCGCTCCGACAGCCGGACCACCGTGACCGGCACCGCCTCGTCCGCGCAGGTGACGCATGTGCCGCCGGAACAGTCCGCGAGCCCGGTCATCCGGCCGCCCCGTCGCCGATCAGGCCCGGCTGCTCGAAGAGCACGTGGACCAGCTCCCACAGGACGTGGTAAACGGTGACGTGGATCTCCTTGACCACCGCGGGGTCGTCGGAGGCGGCGATCAGGACGTGGTCGGCCACCCCGTCCCGCGCGATGGCGCCGCCGTCGCCGCCGACCAGGGCGAGGGTGAACAGGCCCAGCTCCCGGGCCGTCTCCAGGCCGCGCAGGACGTTCTCGCACCCGCCGTCGCGGGAGATGCCCAGCGCCATGTCGGCCGGGTCCGCCCACTGGCGCACCTGGTGGG
Organism: Streptosporangium sp. NPDC006007; assembly: GCF_040614315.1. NCBI lineage: Bacteria > Bacillati > Actinomycetota > Actinomycetes > Streptosporangiales > Streptosporangiaceae > Streptosporangium > Streptosporangium sp. NPDC006007. The sequence goes on from NZ_JBEXUG010000009.1 coordinate 173,547, forward strand.
CGAAGGTCTCCGCGAGCCCCTCGCGGCCGCTCACCCCGCTGACCGTGGCCGAGTCGTTGCTCAGCGCCACCGCCGGCAGCGCCTTCTTGCCCACGATGACCGGGTGCATGAACTCGACCGTGATGTGGGCCGCGTCCGTGCCGCCGCCGCCGTTACCGAAGACGATCAGCTTTCCGCCGCGGCGGAAGCGGGCCGCCATCTCCCGGCACGCCTGGGCGATGCGCTCGGAGTCCGCCGCGAGCGCGTGGCCCGCCGAGTCGCGCCTGAGAAAAGCCTCGCCGACTGCTGGATGCATGGTCGATGTCACTGGCATGTGAACACTCCGTTGTCTACGGTAGTCGCCAGGCTACGTTGCGTGGTCGGCACGCCGTCACCTCCGGCACCACAACCCGGGGTAAAGGTCTGATCACAGAGGTGACCTTTCCCCCATGTCGCGCGTGCCCGCCCCCGGCGGCCTGTAAGGGGGCCGGAGGATGACCGCATGAGCAGCGGACGGACACCGGCCGAGTCCCCGACCCGCGTCAGGATCCAGGTCGAGGGGATCGTGCAGGGGGTGGGGTTCCGCCCGCACGTCCACTCCCTGGCCCGGCGGCTGGCGCTGTCCGGCTGGGTGGGCAACGACGGGCGGGGCGTGTTCATCGAGGCCGAGGGCACGGCGGCGGACGTCGCGCGCTTCCAGAAGGACCTGCGGGGCCACGCGCCGCCGCTGGCGGTGATCGACCGGATCATCTCGACCGCCATACCGGCGCGAGGGGAGATCGGGTTCCACATCGCCGACAGCGTCACCGAGGACGTCACCGGCGTCACCGGCGTCAAGGAGGGGAGCGGGCGGGCCGCGCTGGTCTCCCCCGACGTCGCGACCTGCGCCGACTGCCTGGCCGAACTGTTCGACCCGGCCGACCGCCGGTACCGGCACCCCTTCGTCAACTGCACCGGCTGCGGGCCGCGGTTCACCGTCGTCAGGGACCTGCCGTACGACCGTCCGGCCACCACGATGGCCGCCTTCGCCATGTGCGAGCGGTGCGCGGCCGAGTACCACGACCCGGCCGACCGCCGCTTCCACGCCCAGCCGATCTGCTGCCCGGCCTGCGGTCCGACACTGCGGATACTCGACGGCCGGGGCCGTCCCCGTGACGGCGACCCGATCGCCGCGGCGGCCCGGCTGCTGGACTCGGGCGGCGTGCTGGCCGTCAAAGGTCTCGGAGGCTATCACCTGGCGGTCGGCGCCGGCGACGAGGAGGCCGTGCGGACCCTGCGCTCGCGCAAGCACCGCGAGGACAGGCCGTTCGCCGTCATGGTCGCCGACCTCGACGCCGCGCGGGCCCTGTGTGAGGTGGACCGGGAGGCCGAGCGGCTGCTCACCGGCCCCCGGGCGCCGATCGTGCTGCTCCCCCGCCTGCCGGACGCCCCACTGGCCGGGGCGGTCGCGCCGGGCGAACGCAGGCTCGGTGTGCTGTTGCCGTACACGCCCGTGCACCACCTGCTCGCCGCGGAGTTCGCCGGGCCGTACGTGCTCACCAGCGGCAACCTCTCCGGCGAGCCCATCGCCTACCGGGACTGCGAGGCGCTCACCCGGCTCGCGGGCGTCGCGGACGGCTTCCTGACCCATGACCGCCCGATCCACGTCCGCGCCGACGACTCGGTGGTCGCCGTGGCCAGGGGACGTGAGCTCCCGCTGCGCAGGTCGCGGGGGTACGCCCCCGAGCCGCTCCGGCTCGCCCGGCCGGTACGGCGGGCCGTACTCGCCTGCGGGGCCGAGCTGAAGAGCACCTTCTGCCTGGCCCGCGGGGATCGCGCCTTCGTCTCCCCGCACATCGGTGACCTGGAGGACTACGAGACGCTGCGCTCCTTCGCCGCGGGGATCGACCACTTCCGGCGGCTGTTCGGCATCACCCCGGAACTGGTCGCCCACGACCGGCACCCGGAGTATCTGTCCACCAAGTACGCCCGCGACCTGTACGACGGCGGCGGGGTGGAACTGGTCGAGGTCCAGCACCACCACGCGCACATCGCCTCCTGCCTGGCCGACAACCGGGAGACCGGACCGGTGATCGGGGTGGCCTTCGACGGTCTCGGCTACGGCACCGACGGCACGCTGTGGGGCGGTGAGCTGCTGCTGGCCGACCTCACCGGCTTCACCCGCGCCGGCTGCCTGGCGCCGGTGCCCCTGCCGGGCGGCACGGCCGCGGTCAGGCAGCCCTGGCGGATGGCCGCCGCGCACCTGGACGCCGCCTATGACGGCACGCCGCCCGACGACCTCCCGGTGCGCTCACGGAACAGCCGGAACTGGGACGACGTGGTGGCCGTGGCCAGGTCCGGCGTGAACTCCCCGCTCACCTCCAGCGCCGGGCGGCTGTTCGACGCGGTCGCGGCGATCCTCGGCCTCCGCGACACCGCCGGCCACGAGGGGCAGGCCGCGGTCGCGCTGGAACAGCGGGCCGATCCCGCCGAGGTGACGGCCTACCCGGTCAGGCTCTCCGGTGGTGACCCGCTGCTGATCCAGGCCGGTGACCTGGTCCGGGCCGTCGTCGAGGACCTGCGGTGCGGGACCGACCCGGCGGTGGTCTCCGCCCGCTTCCACAACGGCCTGGCCGCGGCGACCGCGGCGGGCTGCGTACGGCTGCGCGCGGACACCGGCGTCGGCACCGTCGCCCTGTCCGGCGGGGTCTTCCAGAACCGGCTGCTGCTCGACCGGCTGGTCCGCGTCCTCCGGCACCACGGCTTCCGGGTGCTGACCCACCGTCACGTCCCGCCCAACGACGGCGGCATCAGCCTCGGCCAGGCCGCCGTGGCCGCGGCACGCGACGAGCTCGGCCCGCTCTGACCCCCATCGGCGCCCGCGGATCCGCGCCCTTGGTCATAGCGCACGTTCCCGGTTATCTTCCTCACATCGGGTGGAGACGGAGGCGGCGGTGCTGGACGGCGGGAAACCACTGGAACCGATCTCTGTGGCGGCCTCCGCCGCCCGCCGGGCCGCCGCGCCCCGGGCGGACGGCGGAGCACCGCCCGGGGCGCCGCCCGGGACACGGCCCGGGGCCTCGCGGGCGGTGCGCGGATGACGTCTCTGCTGGCCATCAGCGATCTGCACATCGGCTACCGGGAGAACCGGCGGATCGTCGAGGAGCTGCGGCCCGCCTCCGGGTCCGACTGGCTGCTGGTGGCCGGGGACGTCTCCGAGGCGGTCGCCGACGTCGAGTGGGCGCTCGGCCTGCTGGCCGGGCGCTTCGCGAAGGTGGTGTGGGCCCCGGGCAACCACGAGCTGTGGACCCATCCGAGCGACCCGGTCCGGTCGCGCGGCGAGGAGCGCTACCGGCACCTGGTGGAGGTCTGCCGCGCCCTGGGAGTGGTGACCCCCGAGGACCCCTATCCGTTGTGGGAGGGGCCGGGCGGGCCGGTGACCGTGGCCCCGCTGTTCACGCTGTACGACTACACCTTCCGCGTGCCGGGGGTCGCGACCGAGGAGGAGGCGCTCGCCCTGGCCTACGACAGGGGGGTGGTCTGCGCCGACGAGATGTTCCTGCACCCCGACCCCCATCCCTCCCGCACCGCCTGGTGCCTGGCCAGGATCGCCGAGACCGAACGGCGGCTGGCGGCCCGCCCTCCCGGCGTTCCCACCGTGCTGGTCAACCACTATCCGCTGGTCCGCGAGCCGACCCTGATCCTGCGCCATCCGGAGTTCGCGATCTGGTGCGGCACCGAGCGGACCGCCGACTGGCACCTGCGCTTCGACGCGGTCGCGGTCGTCTACGGCCACCTGCACATCCCCCGGACCACCTGGCACGATGGGGTGCGCTTCGAGGAGGTCTCGCTGGGCTATCCCCGTGAGTGGCGGCCCCGTCCCACCCCGCCGGGCCGCCCCCGCCGGATCCTGCCCGCCCCCGCACCGGGCTGATCCTCCCTCTTCCTCACCTCCCCACCGGCGCTCCCCCACGCGGTGGGCCTGCGGGGGTGCCGCCACCGGAGATCGTCGCCGCCCTCAGGGGACGTCCCAGGCGACCGGCAGGGAGTGCACGCCGTATATGAACATGTTGTCGCGCGGCGACACCTCCTCCGGACGGCAGGCCAGCCGCAGGTTCGGGAAGCGACGCAGCAGGGCGGGCAGGGCGATGGTCATCTCCGCACGGGCCAGTTGCTGTCCCAGGCACTGGTGGACGCCGTGCCCGAAGGCCAGGTGCGGGTTGCGCGCACGTGTGAGGTCGAAGGTGGCGGGGTCGTCCCAGTGGGCGGCGTCCCGGTTGATCTGCGGCGTCGAGATCATCACCGTGCCTCCCTCCGGGATCGGCTCGCCGGCGATCCTCACGTCCTCGGTGGCGACGCGGAACGGGCCCAGGTGGATGATCGAGAGGTAACGCAGCAGTTCCTCGACGGCCCGGTCGGCCACCTCCGGGTCGTGGCGCAGCAGTTCGAGCTGGTCGGGGTGGGCCAGCAGGGCGAAGACACCCAGGCCGATCATGTTGGCCGTGGTCTCGTGTCCGGCGGTGAGCAGCAGGTTGGCGATGCCGACCAGCTCGTCGTCGGTGAGTTCCCCCGCGTGGTCGCCGTGGATCAGCTCGGAGATCAGCCCGTCGTCGGGCCGGGCGCGTTTGGCGTCCACCAGTTCGTGCATGAACTGCCGCATCTCATCGCGGACCCGTATCACCTCCTCCAGCGGCGTGTCCATGCGAATGAGGGTCGCCGTGCGGCGCTGGAAGTCGGTGCGGGCCTCATACGGGACGCCGAGCAGTTCGCAGATCACCATGGACGGCACGGGCAGGGCGAACGCGCCGACCAGCTCCGCCGAGGTGCCCGCCTCCGCCATCGCGTCCAGGTGGGCTTCGACGATCTCGGTGATGCGCGGGATGAGGGCGCGCATCCGGCGCAGGGTGAACTGACCGATGAGAAGCCTGCGCAGACGGCTGTGCTCCGGCGGGTCCATGAGCAGCAACTGCCCGGCCATGGCCCGTGCGTCGAGCAGTTTCTCGCGCACCTCGTCGGGCACCGAGATCAGGGCGTTGCGCCGGTTGAACCGGTCGGCGCTGAACCGGGGGTCGGACAGCACGGCACGGGCCTCGTCCATGCCCGTGATCAGCCATATATCTTCACCGGTGCCCAGCTTCACCTGGCTGACCGGCGCCTTCTCGTGCATCCCGGCCAGTGCCCGCGGCGGGTCGAACGGGCACTGCCGGACCGTCAGCTCATCGGGCAGCCGCACCCGCAGCCTGGCTCGATCAGGCGACGGGGGCTGCTCGGCGTGGGAGACCTCGGCTGCGGGACGGGTCATCGGCGCTCCTGTGGTGGATCACAGTGGATGGTGCCTCCTTGTTCGACCATACCTAGACCCGCACGCCGTGCAACTTCGTTTTTTCCCGCCCGTCGAGGCCGCTGTCAACCGGGCGCCGGGCACGTACCCTCCTCCCTGCGCTCCGGGCGGGTCAGCCGATCTCCCGCCGGAGGAATCCGGCCTGGTCGGCGAGGAAGCCGTCGGCGAACAGGTTCCGGGGCGCGAACAGGGCGGCGAGAACGATCCTGATCTCCGAACCGGCGACCTCCTCGCGCAGCAGCGCGTGGTCGGCGCCGGGATAGCGCTTGACCCACAGGGGCGCCGGGCTCGCCCGGTAGACCGTCTCGGTGTCCGCGACGTCGACGTTCAGGTCGTGACCCGCCAGGACAAGCAGGGTGGGCACCCGTACCCGGGACAGGTCCTCCGTGGCGTCCTCGGTGTAGTTCCTGAGGGCGAACCCCCATCGGGCCTCGGTCATGTCCCCGGTGCCGCCCATCGCGGCGCGGTACTCCTCGAAGGTCGCCCCCCGCCGGAGCAGGCTGCGGGTGGTCTCGCTGCGCTTCAGTCTCGCCTGGACCGTGGCGGGTGAGGCGCCCTCGGCCCTGAGCTCGGCGAGCAGGTTGTAACGGCCCTGGCGGAGCCAGTTGATCGCCGGTGAGACCGCGATGACGAAGCGCAGGTCCGGGGTGCGGGCCGCGACCTTCGGCATCACCCAGCCGGCCTGGCTGGCTCCCCAGAGCCCGATCCGACGCCCGTCGAGGCCGGGACGGGCTCTGGCCCAGGCGATGGCGGCGGTGACCTCACGGGCCCGGTCCTCCATGCTCTGGCCGAGCCAGTCGCCCTTCGAACCGGCGACACCGGGTTTGTTCCACGACAGGGAGGCGTAGCCGGCGCGGGCGAACGCCTCCCAGATCGGACGGTAGAAGCCGTTCTGGGTCGCGTCGACGGGGCCGTCGCCGTGCACGAAGACGACCAGCCCGTAAGGCCCCCGCCCCGTGGCCGGGAGGGCGAGCACCCCGTCCAGCGACCGCGGGCCGTCCGGGATCGCGACCCTCTCCTCACGGAGGTCGTAGGTGTTTTGCCAGACCACCGCGGCGACTCCCGCGATCACCAGCAGGAGCAGGGCTGCCCCCGCCGCCACGAACCCGCGCAGCCGCCGGCTCACCGCGCGGGCTCCAACCGGGAAACGCGATCCATCATGACCCTCCCCAGATGTAAAGATCAGGTAAACTATCGTTTCTCGAACGATCGTACTATGTTTGAACGCTATGAGCGGAGACAAGATGGTCGAGATCCGGCGGGAGACGCCGCCCGGCGCCGAGCGGACGCCCTGCCCGCGCCGGCTCCTGGGGTTCGGCGCGGTGACCAGGATGTCCCGCCCGGCCGCCGGAGAGGCGCACCGCCGGTGATCGCCGAACCCGTGGAGATCCCCACCCGCACGCTCGTCCACGGCATGGTCCGCGAGGACGCCACGGTCGACGCCGCCGAGCTCTACACGGTGGCGAACACCCTGGGGATGAGCGACCAGCAGGTCCGTCTCTGTGTCAAGCGGCTCATCGAGGAGGGGCGCTTCACCCAGGAGGGCCGGGGCCGGAAAGCCCTGCTCCGGGTCACCGCCGACGCCTGGCGATCGTTCACCCCGGCCGTCGAGTTCGTCCGTTACGCCTTTCACCAGGACCGCGGCCTGGCCCCGTGGGACCACACCTGGCATCTCGCCGCCTTCGCGGTCCCCGAGTCTGCGAGGGCGGCACGCGACGCGCTGCGCGAGACGATCCTGGGGCTCGGCGGGGCACAGCTCCAGGGCGGCCTGTACGTCTCGGCCAACGCCTGGGAGGACCTCGTCGAGGCGCGCGCCCGGGAACTGGGCGTCGCCGGGGGGCTCACCTGCGTCGCCAGCACGAACCTGCGCGTGGGAGGCGAGGAGGACCCGCGCCGGCTGGCCGCGCTGCTCTGGCCGCTGGAGGAGATCGCCGAGCGGCACCGGAGGCTCGTCTCCGTTGCCCGTCCCCGCCTGGACCGGCTCCGGGGTCCAGGCGAGCTCACCCGGGCCGAGTTGCTCACCGTCGCGATCGAACTCGCCTCGGAGTTCACCCGGGCCATGGAGCCGGACCCGCTGCTCCCCGCCGAGCTGCTGCCGGAGCCGTGGCCGGGCGCCGAGGCCCGCGCCATGCTCGCCCGGTGCTGGTCACACCTCCTGCGGAGGGGCGACGACAGCTCACCGGCCGTGTTGTTCCGCCTCTACGCCGACGTCGTCCGCGAGGTCGCCCACCCCTGACCGGCCGGTGCCGGACGGCGTCGGAGCCGGCGGTTCTCAGGGCTGGAAGCGGTAGCCCATCCCGGGCTCGGTGAGCAGGTGGACCGGGCGGCCCGGATCCGGCTCCAGCTTCTTACGGAGCTGAGCCATGTACTGACGCAGGTAATGGGTCTCCTTGAGATACTTCGCCCCCCAGACCTCGGTGAGCAGCTGACGCTGACTGATCAGCTTGCCGGGATTACGCAGCAGGATCTCCAGCAGATGCCACTCCGTGGGCGTCAACCGCACCCCATCGGAGATGGTCTTGCCGACCAGGTCCACCACGTGGTCACCGACCTGTACCTGGGCGAGTTCCGAGTCATGGGCGGCGGTGCGGCGGGTGACCGCGCGGATGCGGGCGAGCAGCTCGTCGATGTTGAACGGCTTGGTGACGTAGTCGTCGGCGCCGGCGTCCAGCGCCTCGACCTTGTCCTGGTTGCCGGCCCGGCCGGAGAGCACGATGATCGGCACGGTGGTCCA